>JBAUSV010000071.1:0-1599 GCA_049581885.1 Gammaproteobacteria bacterium
CCTCCGGTCCGATCTGAATCTGTTTCAGCATGATCTTGATTTCCGCGATCAGCAGAATCGTAAAGATGGCCAAAAACATGAAAAACGTGGTTTGTACGGCTCCCGCCGTCAGGTTGGAGCGCGCCACGGTGACAGGCAGAAGATCCTGGATAGCCCACGGTTGTCGGCCCACTTCCGCTACGATCCAACCGCACTGGCCCGCCACAAACCCCAGGAATACAGAGATCAACCCCACAAAGAGAAGCCATTTCTGGCGCACCAGCGTGTCTTTCAAAGCGAAGACAAGAAACAAAAGGAAAATAATGGGAAAGAGTCCCCCTAACATCACCATGATATGAAAGGAATAGAAGCTTGTTGAGACGGGTGGAACCGCCTCTTCGGGAGATTTTAGATACCCGTACCCCAGATAGTCCTGGTTCTGATTGAAACGGACCAGCGCCGCTTGGGCAGCCCCCGTATCCCCTGCCCTCTTGGCTTTTTTATATGAAGCCAACTGTTCCACCGCCACTCTGCCCATCTTGATTTTTTCTTCCGCACCCATCACCCCTTCCTGTTTGTTCCCGTATACCAGGTCTTTGATACCCGGCACAAACGACCCTGGCGACCGATTTGCCAGAAGGGAAAGCAGCCCGGGAAGACGCACCTGGAAGAGGAAGGCGGGCTGATCGTCATTGACTTTCTTGTTGGGATTTACGATGCCGATCGCCGCAAGCCCCGCTCCCTTTTCCCCCTTATATAAACCCTCGAACGCCGCCAGCTTCATGGGCTGTTTGTGGGCATTGTTGTAGGCGGCCTCATCCCCCGTAATGGCCACGTACCCCGATGAAAGAAGACCGAAAACCGAGGCCACCAGAATGCTCTTTCTGGCCATCTGCACGTGCCGTTTTTTGAGGAGATACCACGACGAAACGGTCAAAACAAAAAGAGAGGCAAAAAGGAATCCCGAGCTGGTGGTGTGGGTGAATTTGCTGATGGCGACAGGTGAAAACAGAACCGCCCAAAAGTTCTCCATCTCAAACCTTGCCGTGTCAGGATTGAAGGCCATGCCGGTTGGAAATTGCATCCACCCGTTTGCCACCAGGATCCACAGCGCCGAAAGGTTGGCCCCGATGGCCACCATCCAGGTGGAGAAGAGATGGAACCGCTTGGAAACGCGCTCCCAGCCAAAGAACATGACCGCAAAGAAAGTGGCCTCCAAAAAGAACGCTACAATTCCTTCCACGGCCAGCGGCGCCCCGAAAATATCACCCACCATCCAGGAATAGTTGGACCAGTTGGTACCGAATTCAAATTCCAGGATAATTCCCGTGGCCACGCCGATGGCAAAGTTGATCCCGAAGAGGATCATCCAGAATTTGGCGATTTTTTTCCACTCCTCATTTCCCGTCTTCACGTAGATGCTTTCAAAGAAAGCAATCAGGAAAGAGAGTCCCAGTGTAAGCGGAACAAAAACCCAGTGATACATGGCTGTCATGGCGAACTGGGCCCTCGCCCAGTTGACCATCGTCAAATCCATCTGTTCAACCATAGCGAAAATCCTCCATTTTCTCCTTACTTAAGGTTTTGGCTCTCAGCCGGCTGGGTAATCATTTCCAGCAC
>JBAUSV010000072.1:0-1513 GCA_049581885.1 Gammaproteobacteria bacterium
GCCATGGATATTCTGGAGACCTTCCACCTGGCACAATTCGCATCCGATTTGGCGGCGGGCCTCAGCGAAGGCGACAAAAAGATTCTGGATACCGCCATGGCCTTCGCCCTGAAAGCCAAATTTCTCCTTCTGGACGAACCCACCAGCGGCGTGGCCACATCGGACAAATTCAAAGTCATGGATACCATTATCACGGCCATCAAGAAACAGGGGACCGCGACCCTCATCATCGAACATGACATGGACATCGTGGAGGAATACACGAACCGGGTCATGGTCCTTGCGGACGGCCGTATTTTGGCCGATGGGGCCTCCTCGGAAGTCATGGAAAACAAAGAGGTAAAAGAAACGCTTTTCGGGGTTATGGACTGACCATGCTGCTAACCATCGACAAACTGGATTTTTTTGTTCGCAAGACGCAGATCCTCCGCTCCATATCCATGAATGTACAAGAAGGAGAGATTGTGGGGCTGCTGGGACGCAACGGGGCAGGAAAGAGTTCTATCCTCAAGTGCATTATGGGACTGTACGCCCCTGCATCGGGACATATCCTTTTTAAGGGAGAGGAGATCACCACCCGCCCCACCCGTCAGCGGGTCCTTTCCGGCCTGGCCTACTCGCCCGAAGACGCGAGGGTTTTTCCGGAGCTTACCGTGGAGGAAAACGTGAAACTTTCCACATGGATCATTGAAAAGAGGTCCGGCACTCCGACATTTGATGTGGAACAGGGTTTTGAGATCTTCCCGAAAGTAAGGGATCTCTGGGAAAGAAAGGGCGCCAACCTTTCCGGAGGGGAAAAGAAGATGGTATCCGTTATTCGCGCCCTTGCCCTGACCCCCGGTCTTCTGCTTCTGGATGAATCTTTCGAGGGACTTTCCCCCCTGGTCGTCCGTCATTTCTCGGATGCCATGGGACGGATACGGGACATGGGGATATCGATCATATTAGCCGAATCGAACCTTGGCAACACATCCCGTGTAGCGGACAGGGCATACATCATAGAAAGAGGAGAGGCTATTTTTCAGGGAACACCTCGTGAGATTGAACAGGAAGAAAGCCTTTCTCTTATCCTGGGACGATAAATGTAACAAGAAGAAGGAGACAGAATCATGCTGGATAAAATCAATATCTTTCGAACCACTCCAAGAATTGTAATGGGTCCGGGCGCCATAAACGGCCTGGGTCGCGAGGTTCACGATCTCGGATCGGCCCGCGCCATGATCGTCACCGATGCGGGAATCGTGCAGGCCGGCCTGCTTGCACCCGTCGAGGCTTCCTTGAAAGAAGCAAGGGTCAAATACAGCGTCTTCAGCGACGTGGCGCCCGATCCCCGGCATGAAACGGTTGAAGAGTGTCTGGCGGCCATGCAGGCTTTCAAACCGACCAGCATGATCGGCTTCGGGGGAGGAAGTTCCATCGACATCGCAAAAACAAGCGCCATCATGTTCAAGAACCCGGGGTCCATCATGGATTACTGCGGCATAGATCTGGTTCCCAAGCCCGGCCTTCCCTC
>JBAUSV010000073.1:0-57115 GCA_049581885.1 Gammaproteobacteria bacterium
GTCTGGTAGTGCACGTCGAAGACGTTGTCCAGGCGCGCCCGGATCTGCCAGTGCCGGGCGAACTTGAATCCTCCGGTGAGTGTGGTGAGGAGGTATCCCGCATTGGTCGTGGCGCTGAAGTCCGAATCCTTGGTGCGTCCGGCAGCAAGAAAGTGCGCGCCGACTTGCCAGTGTCTGACACTGTAGCCTACGTTCAACGTCAGGCTGCGTCGCGTGCGCCGCGGCAGGTAGCCGCCGGTCTGGTCGTTCAGCGGGCGCTGGATGTTGATGCCGGGCTGGATGCGCCAGGCGCCGAAATTCATGCGCGCTGTCAGGTTGGCGCCGGTGATGGTGGCTTGGCCGATATTCTGTTCCTGCCCGCCGGTGCTGGTGGCTTCGTAGGTGATCAGATCGCTTACCCGGTTGCGGTAGAGGTTTAACCCGATCTGCGCATGTGAACCGAGTTGACGGTACAAACCGGCATTCAGGCTGTGCGAGTACTCCGGCCGCAGGTCGGGATTGCCGCCGTAGCCGTAGCGGTCCGTCGCCGTCGGCGCCCGGAAGCCGGTGCCGGCGCCGGCCGTGAGTCGCCAGTCCTGCGCGAAGCGCAGGCCGTAGTCAGCGTTCCAGGTGAACTGGTCGCCGAAGCTCGAGAAGTGCGTCATGCGGCCCGCCAAGACGATGCGCTGGACGCCCCAGGCGATCTGCTCCTGGGCGTAGAGGGCCTGGTCGTCGTGGATCCGGTCGTAGCCGGTGCCGTAGGACAGAGCGTTGACGTGCTGGTGGGCCAGGTACATGCCGACGCTCAGCAGCTGATGGCTGCCCAGCGTGATGTCGTTGCGCCAATCGGCGGAATTTCGCCACGTGTCAAGGTAATCGGGCGCCTGTATCTGCTGGATGTTGTTGTAGTACTGCCCCACGATCATTCGACTTGACCAGTCCGCGTTCATTTGGCGCGACAGGTGAACGCTCGCTACCCGATCGGTATAGTCTTCGCTCACCGGGTTCAGGCTGTAGTCCAGGTAGTCGCTGGTGCCGCTGGAGCGCCACACGTTCGCATAAGCCTCGCCGGACTCTCCCTGAGCGCCGAAGGTGGCATTCACGCTGAGGTTGCGCCAGGCGCTGTCCTGGATGCTGCCAACCTGCTGGGGGTAACCGCCGGTTTCGAAAAAATCGACGCCGGCACCGCCGAAGAACGTGCCGTTGCCGCCACCGGCATGGGCGGAGGCACCGCGGCTGGCGTCGTGCCCGCCGCTGATCCCTGCCCCCCAAGCGAAGCCGTCGCGTGTGGGTTGCCGCGTGGTGATGTCGATGACTCCGCCGATGGCGTCCGAACCGTACAGGGCGGAACGGGGCGCCTCGACGATTTCCACGCGGCCCAGGCTGGAGGCAAGGATGTTGGACAGGGGCGGTCCGCCAATGGAACCCGGGTTGACCCGAATGCCGTCTACGCGCACCAAGGTTTCTGAGCTGCCGGTGCCGCGCAGAAACAGCGAGGCGGGTTGGCCTGGACCGCCGTTGCGTGCGATGTCGAGTCCCGCTTGGAACTGGAGCAGGGTCGCTAGATCCGCGTCCCCGAAGGGTTTGAGCTGGGCGGGGCCCAGCACGATGACCGGCGCCAGTGTCGTGTCCAGAGGCTGAGGGGTGCCGGTGGGCGCCGTGACGACAAGCGGACTCAGGTCCATGGTGACAAGGGAAGCAGGGGATTGGGCAAATGCCGAACTCGCGGCCAACAATGCCGCCAAGCAGATAGTGAAGCGTTGCATGTTATAAACCTCTCGCAGCCGACCCGCATGCGGGCGCAAACCGCTTCAACCGCGGTTTGCGGGTACTAATCGGTGTGCGAGGGAGGGAGAGCCGTTCAGAACTCCGGAAGCCGCCCGCCGCAGCACCGAGATATGTGCCGTCTGGTCGGTCTCCGGACTCACGAGAAATGGAGCTTGCTCCATTTCACCCGTCGCCTTCCCACGTGACCATTCACGCAGTGGCTTCATGACGGGCGATTGACTCGCCTACCGTTGCGGGGGCAGCGCCGGAATTGTCCGCTGAATCTCATCTACCTGCGGACGCACCGGCTTCCCATGTTCTGCCTGCGACAGAACACCAGCGACGCCGCTATTGTCGCCGTTATGGTCTTCTAGCGTCAAGCGCTGGCGCGGGCGGCGCGTTTGCGCTGGACTTCCAGTAGATGCTTTTTGCGCACGCGAAGGTGGTGCGGCGTGATTTCTACTAACTCGTCGTCGTCGATGAACTCCAATGCCTGCTCAAGCGTGAGTTTGATGGGTGGCGTGAGCATAATATTTTCGTCCGTGCCGGCGGCGCGGATGTTGGTGAGCTGTTTGGCCTTGAGCGGGTTCACGGTGAGGTCGTTGCCGCGCACATGTTCGCCGACGATCATGCCTTCGTAGATTTCTTCGCCGGGTGAGACGAACATTTTCCCACGTTCCTGAAGATTGAACAGCGCGAAACCGAGCGCCTTGCCGGTGCCGTTGGAAATCATTACGCCATTCATGCGCTGGCCAAACTGACCGCGCTTGAGTGGAGCGTAGTGATCGAAGACGTGATACATCAGTCCGGTGCCCTGCGTGGCGGATAGGAAGGTTGTGCGTACGCCGATCAAACCACGTGCGGGCACGATGTAGTCGAGACGCACCCGGCCACGACCGTCGGGCACCATGTTGTTAAGATCCGCGCCACGCTCGCCGAGCATTTGCATCACCGCGCCCTGATGCGCTTCTTCGACATCCACACTCAGTTGTTCGTAGGGCTCCTGCGCTTCGCCGTCGATTTCGCGAACGATGACGTGCGGGCGTGATACGCCTAGTTCGTAGCCTTCGCGGCGCATGTTTTCGATCAGTATGGCCAGGTGAAGTTCGCCACGTCCGGAAACCTGGAGACGGTCGGGATCGTCGGTGTCCTCCACGCGCAGGGCCACGTTGTGGAGCAGTTCGCGGTGCAGGCGTTCGCGGATCTGGCGGCTGGTGATGTACTTGCCATCACGTCCGGCGAAGGGCGAATTGTTGACCAGGAAACTCATGCTCACCGTGGGTTCGTCCACGCTCAGTGCGGGCAGCGCTTCCACCCGGCCGGGTGCGCATACGGTGTCGGAAATATGCAGCGGCGACAGGCCGGTGAAGGCGACGATGTCGCCGGCATCCGCCGAGGGCACCTCGATACGCTCCAGGCCGTGGAAATCAAATACCTGCAGTACGCGGCCGTTGCGCCGCGATCCGTCGTGACCCACGACGGTTACCGCCGCGTTGGCAGCCAGCGTACCGCGCGTGATGCGGCCGATGCCGATAACGCCGACGTAGCTGTTGTAGTCAAGCGAACTGACCTGCAGCTGCAGCGGGCCTTCACTGTCCACGTCGGGTGCGGGCACGTGCTTGACGATGGCCTCGAACAGCGGGGTCATGTCGGCGGCCGGGGCATCGGCGTCAGTGCCGGCGTAGCCCTTGAGGGCCGACGCATAGAGCACGGGAAAGTCGAGCTGTGCGTCGCTGGCGCCGAGGCGGTCGAACAGTTCGAACGTCTGGTCCAGCACCCAGTGCGGGCGCGCGCCGGGGCGATCGATCTTGTTGACCACCACGATCGGGCGCAGGCCCCGGGCGAGCGCCTTCTGGGTGACGAAGCGGGTCTGGGGCATGGGGCCGTCCACGGCATCGACCAGGAGCAATACCGAGTCCACCATGGACAGCACGCGCTCGACCTCGCCGCCGAAGTCGGCGTGTCCCGGGGTGTCCACGATGTTGATGTGGTAATCATTCCAGGTGAGCGCAGTATTCTTCGACAGGATCGTGATGCCGCGTTCACGCTCCAGGTCGTTGGAGTCCATGATGCGCTCGACCGGCGTGGTGCGGGCGTCGAAGGTGCCCGACTGTTGAAGCAGCCGGTCCACGAGGGTCGTCTTGCCATGGTCGACATGGGCGATAATGGCGATGTTTCGAATCCGGGAAGTGCTCATGAACCGATCCACAGGGCGTAGGGTGAAAAACCGCTTATTTTATCGTGTTTTGATGCGATTCCGCTGTCCGGTGTGCGCCTTGGTCGTCCTAGGCTTGGCATTGCCTGCCGTGGCGGCCCAACCGGCTCTCGTGGCCACGGTTTTGTCGAACGCCCAGATTACGGCGGCTTTCAATGCGCCGCGAACGCCCGGACACACGGCACGGGCGATCGCGCCTGCCGATACTTTCCGCTACTGGGCCGTCAAGCGCACACAGCGGGGTGCGGTGGAAATACACCAGCAATGGGTCGATGTCACCTATATACGCGCCGGCTCGGCCGAGCTGCGTACGGGCATGCAGGTAAAGGGCGATTGGAGTACCGGGCACGGCGAGTGGCGGGGCGGGCATATTCTGCATCCGCGTATTACCATGCTGCATGCCGGCGACCGTGTGTTGATCCCGGCCGGGTTGGCGCACCAGTTCATTCCCGCGGGCAAGGCGGCATTCGAATACATCACCATCAAGGTGCCGGCACAGGCTCCGAAAGGGCCCTGATCGGTTACGAGCCGCTGCGTACGTCGCTCAGGCGATCAATGCGGCGCAGTGCCGGGAAGCGCCACATCCATACGCCCACCACGGCGAGGGTGCCGATGCCGCCGATGATTACCGCGGGCACGGCGCCGAACCAGCCGGCTGTCACGCCCGATTCGAATTCACCCAGCTCGTTCGAGGTTCCGATGAACAGCGAGTTCACCGCGCTGACCCGTCCCCGCATCTCGTCCGGCGTGGCAATCTGAACCAATGTGGAGCGGACGTAAACGCTCACCATGTCCGCGCCGCCGGCCACCATCAGCGCGATCATAGAGAGCGTAAAACTGCGCGAAAGGCCGAACACGAGGGTGGCCAGGCCGAACAGAGCCACGCAGGCGAACATGATGCGTCCCGCGTGACGTCCCAAGGCATAGCGCCCTAACCACAGGCCGACCACGAAGGCGCCGATGGCCATGGCGCTACGCAGGGCGCCCAGCCCGACCGGGCCGACGGCCAGTATCTCGCTGGCATAGATCGGAAGCAGTGCGGTGGCGC
Source organism: Gammaproteobacteria bacterium (assembly GCA_049581885.1). Classification (GTDB taxonomy): domain Bacteria; phylum Pseudomonadota; class Gammaproteobacteria; order JAKDMP01; family JAKDMP01; genus JBAUSV01. The sequence continues at coordinate 5,010 of JBAUSV010000073.1, forward strand.
CACCGAACAGTACGGCGAACAGGTCGAGCGAAATGGCGCCCAGCAGTACGGGGTTGTTGCCCACATAGGCAATGCCGGCCACGAAGCGCGTGAATGCGCCGCTCCGACTCGCGTCCTGTTTCTGTCGACGGTAGCGCCGGATGGTCAGGGTGGCGGCCACCGCGACCAGGAACAGGACCGCGCTGGCACCGTAGGCAATCGGCGATCCGAGAATATAGAGAGCGCCACCCAACGCCGGACCGGCAATGACCGATACCTGGAAGACCGTGGAATTGAGAGCGATGGCCGGACCCAGCTCCTCTTCGGAGACCAGCAACGGGATGAAGGCTGACAGTGCCGGCCCGGCAAAGGCGCGGGCCACGCCGAACAGGGTGAGCAATGCGAAAAAGGGCCACAGGCGCTTGGTGGTGGCGAAGGACAGGAGCACGAACAGGATGCTTACCACCGTGGCCAGTATCCAGGCCACGGTCAATTGGTACTTGCGGTTGAATCGGTCGGCGCAGTTGCCTGCGGGTAGTATAAGCAGCGCGATGGGCAGGAACTGTGCCAGCCCCACATAACCCAGCGCAAGCGGGTTATGTGAAATTGCGAACACCTGCCAGCCGACCACGGTGGACAGAATCTGCGCTGCACTCGTGCCCGCCAGCCGGGCGACCAGCAAGGATCGGATGGCAGGATGACGCAGGACGGACAGGCGTTTTGTCGACATAGCCTCGGGGTTGAAAGCGCGGCGTCAATAATAAACTGTTGGTCTCGCGGGACTGGGGCGTTTCCAGGATTTTTCAATCATGCTGATGCGAACTGCGTCAGGCTGAATTAAATTGCGACCGTGATAGACACCGTGCTATGGAGGCGCTTGAGTCCATTTGTCGAGTGGCATTGCAGCGTGCTTCCGAAGTAAGCGTCGCGATATAACAAGATTGATCATGGGCAAGATAAGAACAGCTTCGATAGCTGTGAAAAAATGATGGAAATGATGAGTTGCTTGATGCCTACCGAGCCTGCTCCGGGGTGAGTTGCCTGAATGATGCTATGCACTACTAGGTTGATGATAAGCAGGGGAAGTGCCACCAAGGCACAAATCCGAACCCAGCGAGCACGGTTTGATGAGTGATCCCGGAGGCTGCCATGGCAAGCGACGATGCGAACAACGCAGTAAAGGAAAAGTAGGTCATGAACTAGCGTCTGCGCCAAGCGCGCAATTTGCCCAAAGTTGCAGGCTGGATCATAGTTACTCGGAAAGATTATGCCCGCGTGCTTAACAACTATTGCCTGGTTGATTTTATGAAGTCCATGTGGTTTTGGCTATGTTACTGATGCTTACGGCTTGTTTTCGACAAGCCAGTTCCGGGGTTTGAGGAAGTGTTCGGTGAGTCGGGCCTCAGGGCTACCCGGTTCGGGAGTGTAGTCGTAGCGCCAGTTGGCTTGGGGTGGCAAGGAGGCGAGGATGGATTCTACGCGTCCGTGCGATTGCAGGCCGAACAGGGTGCCACGGTCGTAGACGAGGTTGAACTCCACATAGCGTCCGCGGCGATAAAGCTGGAAATTGCGTTCACGCTTGCCCCAGGTCGTATGCATGCGCCTCGCGAGAATCGGTAAATACGCCTTGGGGTAGTGTTCGCCGATGCTGCGGGCAAAGGTGACAGCGCGGGCGAAGTCGCCGCCTGCATCGTAGTCGTCGAAAAACAGACCACCTATGCCGCGTGCCTCGTTGCGGTGCTTGATGAAGAAATACTCGTCGCACCAGCGCTTGAAGCGCGGATACACGTCCTTGCCGAAACGTTCGCAGGCATTCCGGGCGGCGCGGTGCCAGTCCACGCAATCCTGCTCAAAACCGTAATAAGGAGTGAGGTCGAAGCCGCCGCCAAACCACCAGACGGGAGCCGCGCCGGGTTTTTCCGCGCAGAAGAAACGCAGGTTGAAGTGTGAAGTGGGCACGTAGGGGTTGCGCGGGTGGACGATGACCGAAACCCCGGTGGCGCGGAAACTTCGGCCACCTAGCGCGGGCCTCGCAGCACTGGCCGCGGCGGGCAGGTTGTCGCCGCTTACGGCGGAGAAGTTGACCGCGGCCCTTTCTATTACGATGCCGTTTTCAATGGCCCGCGTGATCCCGCCGCCGCCTGCGGGCCGTTTCCAGGTGTCCTCGCGCCAGCGAATATCCCCGGTCGTTTCGCTCAGGCCGGTACAGACGTGTTCCTGCAGCTTGCGCATCCAGGTTTCGACTTGACGGTAATCCATAATTAGCTCGACCTGCCTGACCCCGGGCGCAGGATAGCGCCTGTACGTACATCCCGTATTTCGGTGGGACCGTGCAGGCGCCCCAGCGGTTCCTCGAGTACAGCGTCCAGGACCGTGCCGAATGCCTCGCGCAGTGCCGCAGGGCCGTCCAGCGGAGCTTCACCGCTGGCGTTGGCGCTGGTCGAGACGAGTGCCGTGCCGGAGGCCACACACAGTGCGCGTGCCGGGGGATGGGCGGTGATACGCACGGCGAGGGTCCGGCGTCCGCCTGTGAGCCAGTGCGGACAGCTGTCGCGGGCGGGGACGACCCAGGTGACGGGGCCCGGCCACGTGCCGCGGATGCGTTCGTCCATCACGGGATCGAGCGGGGCGATCCAGGGGGTGAGTTGCGCTTCCTCGGCGGCGAGCAGGATCAACCCCTTGTCGGCGCTGCGCCCCTTCAGTTTCAGCAGGCGTTCGACGGCCTCGCGATTGGCCGGATCGCAGCCCAGGCCCCAGACCCCTTCGGTCGGATAGGCGACAATGGCGCCTGCCCGGATGGCTGCGACGGTCGCCCCCAGATTGTCGACCATCAGCTCTTTTTGCTGCGCCGCGTGGCGCGCTTCTTGCTTGTGCGTTTTTTGCGGGCCGGCGCTTTGGCGAGCAGCTCCTTGCATTCGTCCAGCGTGAGCGATTCGGGCTCGCGCTCCTTGGGTACACGCGCGTTCTTGGTTCCGTCGGTGATGAACGGGCCGTAACGGCCGTTGAGTATACGTACGCCATCGAAGTCGCGGATCAGGCGCTTGGCGTCGGCTTCCTTCTTGTCGCGCACGATCTCCAGCGCGCGGTCAAGCTCGATGGTGTAGGGGTCGTCTTCCTTGATCGAGGCGTACTTGCTGTCGTAGCGGACATAGGGTCCGAAGCGTCCGATGTTCACCGTGACTTTTTCGCCTTCAGGCGTTTCGCCCAGTTCACGCGGCAGGCGGAACAGGTAGAGTGCCTCGTCCAGTTCGATCGCTTCCAGTTTCTGCCCCGGACGTAAGCTGGCGAAACGCGGTTTCTCTTCTTCCTCGACGGTGCCGATCTGAACGAATGGACCGTAGCGACCCATGCGTGCCGAGACTTCGCGTCCGCTCTTGGGGTCGGTGCCGAGCACGCGCGCCTGCATGACGTCGCGTCGGGTGACGCTGCCGTCCACTTTTTCCACGTCCTTTTCGAATGGCGACCAGAATTCCTTGAGCAGCCGTTTCCAGTCGCGTTCGCCGCGGGAGACGGCATCGAGCTTGTCTTCCAGTTTGGCCGTGAAGTCGTAGTCCACGTAACGCTCGAAGTACTGGGTGAGAAAGCGGTTGACGATGCGTCCCACGTCGCTCGGCAGGAAGTGACGGTTTTCCAGTTCCGCGTACTCGCGCGCAAGCAGCGTCTGGATGATTGAGGCGTAGGTCGAGGGACGCCCGATGCCGTGTGCTTCGAGCGTTTTAACCAGGCTCGCTTCAGTGTAACGAGGCGGCGGTTCGGTGAAATGCTGGGAGGCGTTGACCGCGCTCAGCGGTACTTTTCCCTGTTCCTTGAGCGCAGGCAGCTTGTTCTCGTTGCGGTCGTCTTCATCGCCGCCTTCGTCGCGGTCTTCCATGTAGAGTTGCATGAAGCCGGCGTGGCGAATGGTGGAACCGGTGGCGCGAAATACCGCGACATCGCCGGCGGCCAAGTCGACGGCAACCTGGTCGAGCGTGGCGTGGATCATCTGGCAGGCCACGGCGCGGTTCCAGATCAACTCGTAGAGGCGGGCCTGTTCACGCGTCAAGTGTTCGGCGACGGTCTTCGGTTCGCGCCGTACCGAAGTGGGGCGAATGGCTTCGTGAGCTTCCTGCGCGTTCTTGCTCTTGGTGCGGTACAGACGGGCCTTGGGCGGCAGGTTGTCCGTGCCAAACCGTTCGTCGATGTAGGTGCGCATCTCCTCGAGTGCTTCGGGTGCCAGATTCGTAGAATCGGTACGCATGTAGGTGATGAGGCCGACCGGACCGTCGCCGAGGTCAACGCCTTCATACAGCGATTGTGCTACCTGCATGGTGCGCCGCGTGGTGAAACCGAGTTTGCGTGAGGCTTCCTGTTGTAGCGTCGAGGTGATGAACGGCGGAGCTGGATTGCGCTTACGCGCCTTGCGTTCGATGGCGGTGACAACGAGCGTGCCGTTCGCGGCCTTTTCGATCGCATCGCGTGCACCGTGTGCGGAAGCTTCGTCGGTAAATTCGAATTGGTCGGTCTTGTGCCCCTGATATTGGTATAGGCGCGCGCCGAATTCGTGCTGGCCGGTTTTCAGTGCGGCCTCGATCCGCCAGAACTCGCGTGCTTCGAATGCTTCGATTTCTTCCTCGCGCTCCACGATCAGACGCAGCGCTGGACTTTGTACCCGTCCGGCGGACAGGCCGGGGCGAATCTTTTTCCAGAGCAGGGGCGAAAGGTTGAACCCGACCAGGTAGTCGAGTGCGCGTCGAGCCTGCTGGGCGTCGATCAGATCGTCCGCCAAGTCGCGCGGATGCTCCATGGCGTCGCGGATGGCGCGTTCGGTGATCTCGTGAAACACTACGCGCTGTACAGCCTTGCCCTTGAGCAGGCCACGGTCTTGGAGAATCTGATGCAGGTGCCACGAGATGGCTTCGCCCTCGCGGTCAGGGTCGGTGGCGAGCACAAGACGGTCGGCCTGCTTAAGCGCCTTGGCGATGGCGCTCACATGTTTTTCGTTGCGCTCGATGGGTTCGTAGCGCATGGCGAAATTATCGTCCGGTGCAACGGCGCCTCCCTTGGGCACCAGGTCGCGCACATGTCCGTAGGAGGCGAACACTTCTGCTCCCTTGCCCAGGAATTTCTTGAGCGTGCGGGCCTTGGCGGGCGATTCGACGACGACGACGGTGCGATCCATTACATTCGATCCCTGAGCTTCAATGGGCCAAATCGGCCATGTCCGCATAAAGCAGATCTTCCATCTGCGCGAATGCCGCTTCCTGACCGGGGCGGCGGAACAGGCTCAACAATACGACCCATTGCACTTCCTCTGTATCCACGACCTTGTCATCCAGCGCGAGCAGGCGCTCGATGACACGTTCGCGTAGCACCGGGTCAAGCACCTCAATCTGTTCCAGGTAGAGTAGAAAACCGCGCGCCTGGGCAGTGAGGCGAGTGCACTCCTGCGCGCTGAAAATCCGCCACGCGTCGGCGCCGAAGGCTTCGGGCGCGAAATCGTGTTCTGGCGCATCGAGCACTTCCAGCCAGTCGAGTGCCCGGTGCACGGTGGGTTCAGGGAACCCGCCCGTGCGCAAAACGTGCTCAAGGGTGGCCCGCTGTGGCGGTTCCTCGCAGTCCTCGAGATAGTTTTCGAACAGAAAAAGCACCGTATCCAGTACGCTCGGATTCATCAACGACTTTATACCTCTAAATAAAACAGCCTGCTCACACCTTCTATCCTCGGCGCTTGCGAGCATAGCGCCCACCCGCCAGTACTTCGACTTCGCCCTTGAGTTCCAGTATCAAGAGCATGGAGGATACCGTCTGCGGCGTCAAACCGGTGCGTGCCGCGACGGTATCTGCCGTGACCGGATTGAAGCCCAGCGCATCGAGCAATAGGGTGTACTCCGGATCGGGCGCATCCGAGGCCGGGGCAGGAACCCTGGCATCGGGGTCGAATTCTAGCGCCAAGGGCGCTTCAAGTGTGGCAAGCATATCAGAGGGCTGTTCGACGAGCGCCGCACCGTCGCGGATCAGTGCATGACAACCGCGCGAGAGCGGTGAGCGCACCGATCCGGGAATGGCGAATACCTCGCGCCCCTGTTCGGCAGCGTAGCGGGCCGTGATCAGTGATCCCGACTTGAGCGTGGCCTCCACCACCAGGGTGCCGAGCGCCAGGCCGCTGATGATGCGATTGCGGCGCGGGAAATGTTCAGGCAGCGGTGGGGTGCCGGGGCGGAATTCGGTGACCAGCGCGCCATTTTCGGCAATCCGCTCGGCCAGTTCCCGATGGCGTTTGGGATAAATGAGGTCGGGGCCGGTGGCCATGACCGCCACGGTGTAGCCGCCGCCATCCAGTGCGCCGGCATGGGCGGCGCCATCGATGCCGAGAGCCAGGCCGCTGGTGACGACAAGGCCCGCGCCGGCGGCGAAGGCGGCGAATTCCCCGGCCAGTTCGCGACCGCCAGGACTCGGGTTACGCGAGCCGACCACGGCGAGTTGGGACTGCAGCAGCAACCGCGGATTGCCGATGACGTAGAGCACCGGCGGCGGGTTCGATATCGTGGCCAGCAGCGGCGGGTAGGCCGCATTACCCCAGCCGATCAGGTGATGGCTAAGCTCGCTGGCCCAAGCCAGATCGCGTTGCAGATTTTTACGGTCCGGCTTTTCCAGTGCGCGTCGGGTGGCAGAGGACAGCCCGAGTTCGCCCCAGCCCTTGCGCCCGACTTCGAGCAGCGCGACGGCCGTGCCGAAATGCTCTAGGAGCTTGAGCAGGACGCCGGAGGTCAGCCCCGGCGCCTGCATGAGTAGGGTGAGTGCGTGCGCTTCTGCCGTTACGTTCCGGGTCGTTTCAGGCAAAACTCAGGGCTTGGTCACGGCGTCACCGATACTCACCGGTTGCTTGGCGTGCATGACCAGAGCGAAGGCTACGCGCGGGAATACCCGGAACACCACCAGTTGGCCGATTGTCAGGTTGGGCAATTTGACTTCGTGCTTCATGTTGCCCTGGGTGTAGGGGTCGTGGATGCGACCTCCCGTGCGCTGGGCGTTTAATACGTCGCCTATTTCGAGCTGGTTCTTGCTGCCTCGGTCGAGCACCACGACCTGATACTGCCCCACCTGACGGAGCCCGCCGATCACGTCGATGATTTGGCCGTTGATCGGGGCTTTCGGCGTGAGCAGCGGAAACTGCGCACTCAAGGTTCCTGTATCGACCGGAACCAGGCGGTTGCCGGGATGGATTTCCTGGGTACTGGCCGTGAGCTTGAGAGTGGCTGGATCGCCGCCGGATACCAATTTTCCACGGCCAAGGTAGAGCACTTCGTAGCCGAGCAGCTCGTGAGTATGCGGATCGTACAGAGGTTTTTCCTTGTCGACCACAGCATAGGTAGAGCCGACGCCGGCATGCCGAAGTTTTTTGCCACGCACGTAGACAGAATCGGGTGCTGCAGCCAGCAGTTGCCCATCTACCATGCTCAGAATATAGGGGGCCTGCGTGTATTGTTCGGCAGTCATTACCCGCGGCTTGGAGAGCAAGTCGGAAATTTCGTCGTAGGGAATGGTCGGTATGGCTTGGGCCAAAGAAGTGCGTTGAATCTGCGGCTTGAGCTGACGGAAGGGGGCGGTGCTGCGCACCACAGTGCCGCCCCGCGAGATTGTGAGCGCGCCGCCACTCAGCGTGATGATGTCTCCGGGGTAGATCAGGTGCGGATTCTGGATATATTGGTTTTCATACCAGACTTCGGGCCACAGCCATGGGCTTGAGAAGAAGTGCGCGGAAATGCTCCACAGTGTGTCGCCCGGCTTGACCGCATAGCGTAGAGGTGCGGTCTGTTTGGTTGGCAACGGTTCCGTGCTTGGCGTGGGGGCCGGGGCCGGGGCGCTCGCAGGCGGCGGAATACTGGCTGGAGCGGGTGCTGGGGTGGCTGGCTGGTGACTGGCGCAACCGGCAACGACTACGGTAGCGAGTACGGCGAGCGAACCCGATATGATTGAGCGATACCCCTGCATTGTCACGACTCCTTAGAAAATCCTTGCGTTTAACGGGCCGAGAGGCGGCTACCGATAGGCCTTTCGTTATAATTACCCCAACTTTACCAGCAATTTTGACCGTTGTGCATTAAATTTTGTCTCAAAGGGCAAGTGACGGTCAGCTTCGAGCGCCATGGCTTTACTTAAAATCCTGCATTTCCCCGATCCGCGCCTGCGCCAACCCGGCGTACCGGTGGAGACCTTCGATGCGGCACTCGAGCGTACCGTAGAGGACATGTTCGAGACCATGTACGCCGCGCCCGGCATCGGGCTGGCCGCCACTCAGGTAGGAATTACCCTTCAGCTTGCGGTCATCGATGTATCGGAAAACAAGAACGAACGCCGGGTGCTCATCAATCCCGAGCTGATTAGCCGCGAGGGCGGCTGCGACAGCGAGGAGGGCTGCCTGTCGGTGCCCGATTATTTCGATACTGTCACCCGAGCCGAGCGGGTGCACGTCCGTGCCCAGGATCAGTACGGCAAGCCCTACGAGCTGGAAGCCGAGGGTCTGCTCGCGGTGTGCGTTCAGCACGAGATGGATCATCTGAACGGGCAGTTGTTTATCGACTACCTCTCGGATCTGAAGCGTCGCCGGGTGCGCCGGCAACTGGAAAAGGCGCGGCGCGAGAGCCGGTCGCCGGCCTCCGGATCGGCGTAAAACCGGTGCGGCTAGTCTTTGCCGGTACCGCCGAGTTCGCGCTGCCTGCACTGGAGACACTGGCGGCCCATCACGATATTGCCCGCGTTCTGACTCAGCCGGATCGCCCGGCGGGGCGCGGGCGCCGGCCGAGGTCCAGCCCTGCGCGCACTTTGGCCGAGCGCCTGAATCTGTCCGTTGCCACACCCGAACGCCTTGATGCCGCGGTTGTGGATGAACTCGTCACACTGGCGCCGGAGGTCTTGGTCGTGGTGGCCTACGGGCTTTTGATTCCAGACACACTCTTGCAAGTCGTCCCGCACGGGGGGCTCAATGTGCATCCCTCTCTGCTGCCGCGCTGGCGCGGTGCGGCACCAGTGGAGCGCGCGTTGGCGGCGGGCGACGAGGATACCGGTGTGGCGATCATGCAGATGGATGCCGGGCTCGATACGGGTCCGGTGTATCGGCTTGAACGCACACTGATCGGCCGCCAGGAAACGGCGGGCGAGTTATCGAAGCGGCTGGCTCAGCGGGGAGCAGAGCTGTTGCTGGAGGTACTGGCTGAGCTGGCCGCAGGCACGGCCCGAAGTGCGCCGCAAACGGGTACGGCCAGTTATGCCGCGCGGATCGACACGGCCGAGGCACGACTCGATTTTTCGCGTTCCGCGTCGGAGTTGGAACGCCGGGTGCGTGCCTTCAATCCGCGGCCGGGTGCCTGGGCCGAATGCGCGGGGGAACGTGTGCGCATTCTGCGTGCCGAGGCATTGTCCGCACACACGTCCGCGCCGACTGGGCAGGTGATGGCTGCTGGTGCGGCGGGCATCGACGTGGCCTGCGGAGAGGGGTGCCTGCGCCTATTGGAACTCCAACGTCCGGGACGACGGGTGCAGACTGCGGCCGAGCAGACACACGGGCGCGATTGGCGGAATCTGTGTTTCAGGTGAAGTCGGCTGGTGCATCGCACCGCGACACGTTAGGCTTAAATGCTACGGCGTGTGTGGAGACGGAGGCATGAGAGGCGCTGGCAGACCGGTAACGCGGCTGATACTCAGCCTTGCGCTGGGCATGGGGCTCTGCGCGGCAGCGCATGCTGCGGGGTTCAGCGTGAACAGTCTGGCGACTCAGCGCACGCAGGGGGTGTATTACGTCAATGCCGATCTTGCACTCAAGCTGAATCAGCAGGCGCGTGATGCGCTTGCCCACGGCGTGGCGTTGACCTTCGTGGTCGATATAAAGGTCAAACGCCGGCGCGGTTGGTGGATCTGGAACAAAACCGTAGCCGAACTCTACGAACGCTACCGTTTAAGTTATCGTCCGCTGGCCGAACGCTATCGCCTGGATAATCTCAACAGTGGTTTGAACGAAGAATATGCCACGCGGAGCGCGGCCTTGAATGCGCTCAGCCATATCCGCAAGTTACCGTTGATCGATGCCAGCTTGCTCGATGCGCATGCGCATTATTATCTGCTGCTGCGCGTGGTGCTCGATACGAATCAATTGCCCGGCCCGCTCAAGTTGCTGGCGGCGATTTTGCCCGGCTGGGGGCAGGCGAGCGACTGGCGCCAGGCGAGGTTGATGCCATGAAACGCTGGTACCGACTCGTCCCGCTGGCGGTGGTTGCTGTCGTCGTCGGTGCGTTGCTGTATCTGCTGGCGCTGAGCACCGGGCGTTCGCACGCCTACGGTCAGTGGTATCTGTGGCTGCTGATCGCCAACGTAGGGGTGGGTCTCGCCCTGCTGGGCGTCATTGTGTTTAACCTGTGGCGCCTGATTCGCGCGCTCCGCCGTTCGCGCACGGGCGCACGGCTAACCCGACGCCTGGTAGTACTGTTTATTGCACTCGCTGTATTGCCGGTGGCGGTGGTATTTTACTTCTCAGTGCAATTCATCAATCACAGCATCGACAGTTGGTTCGATGTGAATGTGGCCCACGCGCTGAAAGACTCATTGGTACTTTCGCGTCAGGTACTGGCCAGTCAGACCGGGCCGTATGCCGGGGTTAGTGCCCAAGCGGCACGCATGCTGTCCGAGCGCGGGCCGGAGCCGCTGGATACCGCCTTGGCTCGACTGCGCAAAGCACTGGGCGCGAGCCGCACCTCGGTTTTCGACAGCCATGGTCAGGTGCTTGCGACCAACGCCGCCACCTCCTCGGCGCCGTTGTCCGAATCGCCTCCTTCGGATTTGGCTACGCAGCTTGCCCAGGGCGGAGCGCGGGCCAGTCTGTACTCGGTTCAGGGCAATTTGTATGTGCGCACCTTTGCCCTGCTCGATGCGTCCGACGGTACTTACCGGGTGCTGGAGACACTGTATCCGGTCAATAATCAGTCGAGCGATCTGGCCCGGCGGGTCGAGTCGGCCTACAGCCGATATCAAGAACTGAGCTACCTGCGCCAGCCGCTCAAGCTGAGTTTTACTCTGACCCTGACCTTGGTGCTGTTGCTTTCCCTGCTGGCGGCGGTGTGGGCGGCGTTTTTTGCGGCGGCGCGGGTGGCGGCGCCGATACAGGCGTTGGTGCGCGCCACGCGTGCTGTGGCGCAAGGCGATTTCGGCGTCCGGGTAGCAGAGAAGAGTCGCGACGAAATCGGTGTGCTCGCGCGTTCGTTCAACAACATGACGCGCGGTCTGGCCGAGGCCCGTGATGCTACCCGGCGCGGACAATTGGCGCTGGAAAGCGAACGCAGCTGGCTGGTCAGTGTGCTCGATGCACTCTCGGCGGGGGTGATCACGATTGATGCGGCCGAACGGGTTCGCAGCATCAATAAAGCTGCTGCCGGCATGCTTGGCATCGATGCCACGACATGGGAAGGCAGGACGCTGGTGGAGTTGATCACAACCCATCCGCCGTTTGCCGCCCTGTTCGATGATCGAATGAGTTCCGCGGGCAAGGCGACCGATGTGCGGGTGCGTCTGGCGGGCGAGGAACGCGTAGTGCGTGCTGCCTTTTCCCGGCTCGAGTCGTTCGTCGGCGAATGGATGTCGGGACAAATCTGGGTGTTCGAGGATGTCACGGAATTTGTGCTCGCGCAGCGCGAAGCCGCCTGGGGCGAAGTGGCGCGCCGCCTGGCCCACGAGATCAAGAATCCGTTGACCCCGATTCAGCTCGCGGCCGAACGGCTGCGCCTGAAATGCCTGCCCATGCTGGAAGGTCACGAAGCCGACATTCTGGATCGTTCGACCGCGACGGTCATCGCCCAGGTGCACGCCATGCAAGCCATGGTGGATGCCTTCTCCGAATACGCCAAGAGTCCGCCACTGAAGCTTGCGCCGGTCGAAGTGGGGCTCTTGGTGCGCGAGTTGTCCGAGTTGTACCGCGATCGTGCGGGACTGAAGCTTACGGTCAACACAGCTGCGGGCTTGTTGCCAGTACCCGCCGATGCCGTGCGGCTGCGGCAGATTTTGCATAACCTGATCAAGAATGCGATCGAGGCTCAGCCTGAAGGCCACGCCAGAGTTTGGCTGGGCGTGGAGCCGGCGGCGGCAATGGACGGAGTGGCGCTCACAGTGCGCGATGCCGGTCCGGGTTTCGACCCCGATGTCTTGAGCCGTGTTTTCGAACCCTACGTAACCACCAAACACAAGGGCACGGGCCTCGGTCTGGCGCTCGTACGCAAGCTGACCGAGGAGCAGGGCGGCAGCGTCGCGCTCTCCAATCTCGATGGTGGCGGCGCCGAAGTGATCGTGACTTTGCCGCGCCGGCAACAGGCGCTGCGCGTTGTAGATGGAGGTAGACGATGAGCCTGGCTCGCATTCTGGTTGTGGACGATGAGCCGGAAATCCGCACTGCGGTGGGCGAAATTCTCTCCGATGAGGGCTATGAAGTGGCGCTGGCCGAGAGCGCGAAAGAAGCGCGGATGGAAGTCGCGGCCGCGCGTCCGGATTTGGTATTGCTCGATGTATGGATGGAAGGCGAGGACGGCATCTCGCTGCTCCGCGAATGGAGCGAAGATCCGGCGCTTGGATTGTCGGTCTTGATGATGTCGGGTCACGGAACCGTGGATACCGCGATCGAGGCCACCCGTCTGGGCGCGCTCGATTTCATGGAAAAGCCGATCTCGCTGGCCAAGCTGTTGTATACAGTCGAACGGGCACTGAAGGCCGTGCCGCGGCGCCACACCACGCTGGGTTCGGCCAGCCTGTTGGACATCATCGACGCCCATCCGCGTATTGCCGCGCTGAAGAGGGCGCTCGAATCGATTGCCGGGCGGGATGAGTCCGTGATGATCGTGGGCGAGGCGGGCAGCGGACGCGAAACCCTGGCGCGCCGTCTGGCCCGCATCGAGCACCGCGGCTTTGAAGCGTTCATGCTGGCCGATGTCGATCCTGCGACGTTGCGTGCGGGCCTTGCCGCGACGCGACGGACGCAATCGCCCCGCCTGCTGTTTTTTGATGAACTGTCCGATGCTGCGTCGGCGGTGCAGGAAGTGCTCGTTGCATTTGTGAGCGAAAATCGGGATATGCGTCTGCGGTTTTCGGCATCGATTCACTCGCAGATTGTTGCGGATAATCGCCTGCGGCGCGACCTGTACGATCAGCTCGGCGTACTCACCATCGAGGTTCCGGCGCTGCGTGAATATCGTGATTTCATTCCGGAGATCATCCGTCACTACGTGGACACGCTGTCGGACCACGAAGGCTACACGTTCCGCCGCTTCGATGTGGCCGCGATCAATCGGCTTCGCCGCCATGACTGGCCGGGCAACCTGCAGGAACTCGGCAACGTGATCAGGCGCTTGCTGGCTGCGGGCAACAGTGCGCCGGTTGCGCTCGAGGAGGTTGATGCTGTTCTGGCCGCGCACATGGCAACAGTGCCGCGAGTGGGCGAGGATCTGCTCTCGTTGCCCTACCGCGAAGCCGTGGAGCGCTTCGAACGTGCCTACCTGAGTGCCCAGCTTGCACTGGTCGAAGGGCGTGTGTCACGTCTGGCTGAGCGGGTCGGGCTGGAACGCACCCACCTGTATCGCAAGCTCAAGAGCCTGGGAATCGAACTGTCCACGGGAGACGGGGAATGAACCTCGGCACCGCCGCTGCGGGCGTGGCCTGCGCCTCGGCCACGCTGGGTTTGATGCTGCTCGGTTATCGTCTTGCCCGGCGCCGACCGCCGCAGCTCGTCGGCTGGGTGCATCCGCTGTTCGGCCTGTCGGCCGTGGGTCTCGCGTATGCCGCGGCGACGTTGTGGCGAGATCCGCGCAGCCTTCCCTTCGATGCCGGTTCGCTGGTGTTAACCTTGACATTGCTCGGAGGCGGACTGCTTTTCGCACTGCGCCTGACCCGTCTGCCGCGGCCGTTGTTCGTAATCCTAGTGCACGGCGCAGCGGCACTGCTCGGTTGCACCCTGCTCATCGTGGGGCTGATGCAATAATCCGGGACTCGGCACAGCACCCGGCACCCGAGGAGTGAGGTTTGAATGCAGCGGCTCCTCCTCGCTCTTCACTCTTCACTCTTTGCGCTTCGCGCCTTTCCGCCGTACGGATTAATGTACGAGGTTATTGAGGTCGAAGATCGGAAGCAGGATGGCGAGCACAATAAAGAGCACGGCGGCGCCCATGAGCAGAATCATCACCGGTTCGAGTATGGCCATCAGGCCCGCGACGAGGCCCGAGAATTCGCGTTCCTGGTTGATGGCGGCTCGATCAAGCATTTTATCCAGCGTGCCGGACTGTTCGCCGCTGGCAATCAGGTGGATCGTCATCGGCGGAAAGAGCTTGCGCTTGGCCAGTGCTCGGTTGATGGCCGCGCCTTCGCGAACACGGTCGGCGGCCTCGGTAACGGCTTCGTGCATGGGAATGTTGTTGACTACATCGCCTGCAATGCGCATGGCATCGAGTACCGGTACGCCGCTGCCGGCCAGGATGGACAACGTGCGCGTGAAGCGCGCGGTGTTAAGTCCACGCACCAGGCGGCCGATAAGCGGTGCATAGAGCAGCCAAGCGTGGAAACGGCGGCGCGGATTGGGCCGTTTCAGCGTCTGATGTACGGTGAGGATCAGGGTCAGCAAGCCGAGCAGGATCAACCACCACCATTGGCGGAGTCCCTGCGAGACTGCAATTAGGATGCGCGTGAGCAGGGGCAACTGATGGTGGAGATTTACGAACACCTGGGTGACCTGCGGTACCACATAGGTCATGAGCCCGATCACGATGCAGGTAGCGACCACGGTCAGCAAAATGGGATAGATTAGCGCCAGGGCCAGTTTTTGGCTGAGGTCCTGCCGATTTTCGGCAAAATCGGCGAGGCGTTCAAGTACGGCATCGAGATGACCAGTCTGTTCGCCGGCGGTCACCGTGGCGCGGAAGATTTCCGGGAATACATGCGGAAACTCGCTGAGTGCGTTGGCCAGCGTGTGGCCTTCCATGACCTTGCCGCGCACTGCCATAAGCATGCTCTGCAGACGCGGCTTTTCATTCTGTTCGGCCGCCGCGGTGAGTGCCAGTTCCACCGGCAGGCCCGAAGAGACCAGTGTGGCGAGTTGGCGAGTAATCAGTGCCAAGTCCGATGAACTAACACCGCGGCGTAGGCTGAAGCCGCTGCGTCCACGCCGCTTTTCGCGCTCGGCAGCTGTTTCCACCGCGAGCGGAATCATGCCCTGCTCGCGCAGTTTCTGCCTCACCAAACGCGCGGTGTCGCCTTCCATGACACCTTTTTTCTCGCGCCCCGCACGATCCAGCGCGGTGTATTCGAAGGCACCCATCAGGTGTTAGTCTTCACGCGTGACACGCAACACTTCCTCGATACTGGTTTCGCCGGCCAGTATGCGCTGGCCGCCGTGGGCGCGAATGCTCGGCGTCTTGGTGCGTGCATAGGCTTCCAAGTCCTGTTCGCTGGTGCGGTCGTGAATGAAACGGCGCATCTTTTCGTCGATGGCGACGAGTTCGTAGATCCCGGTGCGCCCGCGGTAGCCGGTGTCGTTGCATAGTGCGCAGCCGCCGGGGTGATAGAAGGTGATCTCGGCATCGGGGTCTAAGTTGAACAGTTGGCGTTCGCTGGCGTTCGGCGAATAGGGTTTGCGGCATTCGGGGCAGAGCAGGCGCACCAGGCGCTGAGCCAGCAGGCCGATCAGGCTGGAGGAGAGCAGGAACGGTTCCACGCCCATGTCGTCAAGGCGCGTGATCGCCCCGACAGCTGTGTTGGTATGCAGAGTGGAAAGCACCAAGTGGCCGGTGAGCGAGGCCTGCACGGCTGTTTCCGCAGTTTCGAGATCGCGAATTTCGCCGATCATCACGACATCCGGGTCCTGGCGCAGGATGGCGCGCAGGCCGCGGGCGAAGGTCATCTGTACGCGCGTGTTGACCTGGGTTTGGCCGATGCCGTCGAGATGATATTCGACCGGATCTTCCACGGTCATGATGTTGCGCACGCTGCTGTTTAATTCGGTGAGCGCTGCATACAGCGTGGTGGTCTTGCCTGAGCCAGTGGGGCCGGTAACCAGTAGAATTCCGTGGGGTTTGGTGATCAGGTTTTCGAGTAGTTTACGTGTAGCATCAGGCATGCCGAGGCGGGAGAGGTACAGTCGTCCTGCCTGCTTGTCGAGCAGGCGCATGACTACCCGTTCGCCGTGGCCGCAGGGGATGGTTGAGACGCGCACGTCCACCGCGCGACCGGCGATCTTGATCGAGATGCGCCCGTCCTGAGGCAAACGTTTCTCGGCGATGTCGAGCCGGGCCATAACTTTGACGCGCGAGACGACCAGCGGTGCGACCGCACGGCGGGACTTCAGTACTTCGCGCAGCACGCCGTCAACGCGCATTCGCACCACTAGGTGATCCTCGAAGGGCTCGATGTGAATATCGGAGGCGTTTTCGCGTACCGCTTCGGTCAACAGTACGTTGATCAGGCGGATGATGGGCGCATCGTCTTCGGCTTCGAGCAAATCCTCGGGCTCGGGCAACTGGTTGGCGACACTGGACAGATCGGTGTGCGCCTCCAGCTCATCAAAGCCCTCGATCGTTTGATGCTCCTCGTAACTCTCCTGAAGCAGTCGTTCGAAGTTTTCCCTCGAAACGGTTTCGGTATGCAAGGGACGTGCGAGTCGGCGGCGCAGTTCTATCAGCCCTGCCGCGGGGGCGTCGCTGCGCACGATAACATGGGCTTCTCCGGGTTCGAGTGAGCGTACTACTACGCCGTGACGGCGTGCGAAGCCATAGGGGATGTTTACGCTGGTGCTAGGCGTTTGTTCCTCCGATTTGATGCTTTCAGCGGTACTGGCCATGGTCTGTTTCGGGATTTGTGGCGGCGGGTGTGGGCAGGATCAGGGTGGCCGTTTCCGGCGCAGCGATGCTGCTTGTAGTCGGCGCATCCAGTGCGGGCATTACGGGTGGCTTAACTCCGGACAGCATGGGAATCGAACCGCCTTGTCCTATTTGCAATTGCCGGATTTCATTGTAGCGCGGGGACGTGATCGAGGAGGTATCGGCCGCATTGCGCAGGATCACGGGGCGTAGAAAGATCATCAGATTCTGGCGTGTTTTCTGCGACGAACGGTAGCGAAACAAATTCCCGAGCAGGGGGATGTCGCCGAGTAATGGTACTTTTTCTTTCGATTCCTGCGCTTGGTCGCTGATCAGACCGCCGAGGACGAGTATCTGTTTGTTCTTGGCGATGATCGTTGTTTTAACCTCTCTGTTGTTGGTGGACGGTTGGGTGGTGCCAGGCTCCGTCGTGCCGAGCGTATCGTCCTTGACGTCGATATTGAGCGTGACCGTGTTTCCGCCGTAGTTGATCTGAGGTTTGATTTTCAGGTTGATGCCGAGCTGCGTGCGATTAACCGTCTGGAACGGGTTGATGTAATTGGAGCCGCTCTGGCTGGAACCGCTGGTGTTCGTGTATTGCCCGCTTACGAAAGGTACCTTCTGGCCGGAGATGAGTGTTGACGTCTGGTTGTTCAAGGTTACCAGTGATGGCGTCGACAATATGTTGGTGGAACTGTTGCTAGACAGTGCGTGAAGCAGGGCGACGAAGCTCGTGCCGTTTGAGACAATGTGGCCCACACCGAAGAGCAGCCCATCGGGCAGGTTAAGGCTGGGCAGTGTTGTGCCCGATAGGCTGGAAGCGGAGCCACTGGAAACGCCTTGGGCTAACTGTGCGAGGGAGCCGATGCCGTTGGGGAAATTGGTTAATCCGGCCGCGCCGGAGGAAATCGCCCCCCAACTGATGCCGAGTTGGGCCGACAGTTGTGAAGAAAGCTCGGCGATGATGCCTTGCACCAGCACCTGCGCTTGTCGCACGTCGAGGCTTTTTACGAGCTGATTTATTTCGCTCATGCTTTTTGGCGGAGCTGTTACGATCAGCGCATTGAGCGCCGTATCGGCGCTGACGGCCAAGGTAGGCTCCGCGGTTCCCTTGGCCGTTTTGTTCTCCTGTTGCTTGGACTTGACATAGTCCTGCAGGATTTTTGCGAGGCTGGTGGATTGAGCATAGTGCAAATAAAGCACTTGGGTATTACCCGTTCGCCCCGTCGGCTGATCCAACTCGCTGACCAGCGCCTTGACCTCGAGCTGTTGGGCCGGACTGCCGGAGACGAGAATCGAATTGGTGCGTGGATCGGCGGCCAGTTTCATCGGCAATTGGCCCTGGCTGGATCCGCCCTGCAGCATGCTGGTCAGCACCTGGCTTATGGCGACCGCTGAAGCATATTTCAACTGGACCAGCGAAAAATTCGAATCGACCGGCTGATCGAGCTTTTTGGCGAGGCTCACAATACGCTGCACGTTGGCTACGCGTCCCGAAATGATCAGCATGTTCGAGGGCGCATATGCGGCCAGTTGGGCCTGGCTCGACATCAGGGGACGCAGCGCGGGGACGAGCTGGGCGACGGTAACGTTTTGCAGTTGCGTCACGCGGGTCACCATGGCGTCGCCTGGGGCGTTCCTGGTATCAGCGCCTACCCCCGGGTTTTGCCGGCCCTCGATGGCGGGCACGATCTTCCAGGTGTCGTTGCCGCTCGGGACCGCGGCCAGGCCGTGCACGTTGAGTACGGACAGAAACACTGAAAACAGGGCATCGGCGGAAATAGGCCTGGCAGATATGACGGTGACCCGGCCCTGCGCACGAGGGTCGACAATGAAATTCTTGCCCGTGATACTGCTGACCAGTTGTGCTACTTCGCGGATGTCGGCGTCCTTCAGGTTGAGGGTAATCTGTGAGCCCTTGGCCTGTGTGTTGCCAGAAGTGCCGGAAGCATGGGAAGGCGACGGCGCGGCCACAGCGTTCGAGACGCTGACCAGGAACACGGTGCCAAGAAACAGAGAGCGAAACATTTAACCCCCGGGAAGATGTAGGGTGATGTGAACGGGGTTGCCGTGGCGTTCCACGTCAAGTTGCACACTACCATGCGCGTGGCTCAACTGCGCCATCGCCTTCATGGCGTCGGTCTCGCTGTCCAGCGAAATACCGTTGACCTGCTTCACCACGTCCCCCGGCTTGAGTCCGGATTGCTGAAACAATGCCGGCTGCTTGCCGGGATATACGCGATAGCCCACAAGTTTGCCATTGACCGAGTAGGGGCGCATGCGCATGTAGTCCGACAAGCCTTGGGGATGTCTTTCGATCTGCTCGCGCAGATGCCGGGAAATCTGTAATGTGGGTTGATTCAGTTGGGGAGAAATATGTGTACCGTTTCCAAACTGCATATGGGTGGCCAGAATCGAGGTGCCGGGTTGGGGCAGGGACAAGGACTCCAGCCGACCATCATGAGCGATGACGACCCGGTCGGCGAATATGCTGTGGACCACCGCGCCGCCCGGTAGCGAGGCACCGATGGCGTAGGTGTGCTGATCACGATTGCTGCCGTTGGCGATGATCGCCTGCGAGGGGAAATCCTGCCCGCCTGCGGCGACTCCGAGCAGGGTGAGGTCAAGTGAGGTTTTCGGTGCGTTCTCCGCCGCTACGCTGGGGCTGGGGGTATTGGCCGTGCCAAACAGGTGGGCTGAGGTGATTCGCGCTACCAGATTATCGGCACCCGGGGCGTTTCCGGCCCCGGCGTTTGCAGGCACAGTGGCCGTGGAGCTGGCGACGGTGGGCGGGGCGACGAATTGCCAGCTCAGGCGGGCGGCAAACCAGGCGACAAGCACCACCAGGGCCAGAAAAATCACGAACGGCAGCCGGCGCCCGCCCAGATGGGCGGACAACGCAGGCAACGTGCGTTCAAGGGTTGTCTGGAGTGAGTTGAACGAGGATTGGGGCATGTTCAGGTGGAGTGCAAGACGGCGTCTGGGCTCATTCGATGAATCTAGCCCTATGAGTTTACGGGGCTTTGACCTCAGGCTCAAGGGTTTTATCCCGGATCATTCGCCTTGCTTCATGAGCTACAATCAACTCATGTCCGATTCCGAGTCATTTCGCCGCCGCGTGGCCATGATGGCTGCACAGGCGGATTTGCGTGCCACGTCCGGCGCCGACAAGACGCGCGAGACCGAGCATGGGCCCAATGTGGCGGCCCAGGAAGCAGAACCCGAAGTCAGGCGCCCGCCGCTGTTCAAGGTGGTAATCGTCAATGACGACTACACGCCGATGGAATTCGTGGTCGAGGTGCTGCAGACGATTTTTCGCATTGACCGCAACAAGGCGGTTCAAATCATGCTCTATGTGCACACACGCGGCAAGGGCGTGGCCGGTATCTTTACCTACGAGATTGCCGAGACCAAGGCGGCACAGGTCAACGAATATGCGCGCCAGCATCAACATCCGCTATTGTGTACACTCGAAGAGGCGTAAAGGAGGTCGACCATGCTTAGCAAGGAACTCGAATTCTGCCTGAACAGCGCCTTCAAGGAAGCGCGCGATACGCGTCAGGAATTCATTACCGTCGAGCATCTGCTGCTGGCCTTGCTCGATGTGCCGGCCGTGGTGGAAACGCTTAAAGCCTGCGGTGGCGAGCTCGACGAGTTGCGCAATGATCTCACCGGTTATATCGACAAGACCACGCCGCGTCTCGGCAAGCAGACGGCGGTGGACGTGCAGCCCACACTCGGTTTCCAGCGTGTGTTGCAGCGCGCGGTTTTCCACGTGCAATCCTCGGGGGAGAAGGAGGTCTCGGCGCTCAATGTGCTGGTGGCTGTCTTCAGCGAGAAGGATTCCCATGCTGCGTATCTACTCACGCAGCAGGAGGTCTCGCGCCTCGATGTGTTGAATTATGTTTCGCATGGCATCGGCCGGACCGAGGAATCCGAAGATTCCGTGACCGAAAGCGCGAACGGCGCCAAGGAGGACAAAAAGGAACCGACCGCGCTGGAACAATACACGCGCAATTTGAACAAGCTCGCGCGCGCAGGCAAGATCGACCCGCTGGTGGGGCGCGAAATCGAATTGCAGCGTACCTTGCAAATTTTGTGCCGGCGTCGCAAGAATAATCCACTGTTCGTGGGCGAAGCCGGGGTCGGCAAAACCGCGTTGGCCGAAGGGCTGGCGCTGCGCATCGTGGACGGCAAGGTGCCGGAAATTCTGTGTGACGCCGTCGTGTATTCGTTGGACCTCGGAGCGCTGGTAGCGGGCACCAAGTACCGCGGAGATTTCGAAAAGCGCTTGAAGGGCGTGCTCGCGGAATTGAGCGAGAAGGAAGGCTCGATACTCTTCATCGACGAGATTCACACCGTCATCGGGGCCGGTGCGGCTTCGGGCGGCGTAATGGATGCTTCCAACCTGATCAAGCCCGTACTTGCCTCCGGTGAGTTGAAGTGCATCGGCTCGACCACCTACCAGGAATTTCGAGGCATCTTCGAAAAGGATCGTGCGCTGGCGCGCCGTTTCCAGAAGATCGATATCGTCGAACCCAGCGTGGAAGAGACCATCGAGATACTCGACGGCCTCAAGTCGCGCTTCGAAAAACATCACGGCGTGAAATTTCCGAAGCGGACCCTGCGCGCGGCGGCGGAACTGGGAGCGCGCTACATCAGCGATCGGCGTCTGCCCGACAAGGCCATCGACGTGATCGACGAGGCGGGCGCGGAGATGCGTCTGCGTCCGACGGCCAAACGTCGCAAGACCGTAAGCGTGGAAGACGTGGAACAGATCGTGGCGCGCATGGCGCGCATTCCGCCGAAACATGTTTCGCATTCCGACCGCGACGCCCTGCGTACCCTGGAACGCGATCTTAACTTGGTCATCTACGGCCAGGACGATGCCGTGAGCCGCCTGGCCCAAGCCATTAAGATGGCACGTTCGGGACTCGCCCATCCCGAGCGCCCGATCGGCGCCTTCCTGTTCGCCGGACCCACCGGCGTGGGCAAGACCGAAGTAACCCGACAGTTGGCGCGGTTGCTGGGGATTCCGCTGGTGCGTTTCGACATGTCCGAATACATGGAACGCCACACCGTCTCGCGTCTGATCGGCGCGCCGCCCGGCTATGTCGGTTTCGACCAGG
Organism: Gammaproteobacteria bacterium; assembly: GCA_049581885.1. Classification (GTDB taxonomy): domain Bacteria; phylum Pseudomonadota; class Gammaproteobacteria; order JAKDMP01; family JAKDMP01; genus JBAUSV01. The sequence goes on from JBAUSV010000073.1 coordinate 26,971, forward strand.
GCGGGTTGCTGACCGAGGAGGTTATCAAGAACCCGCATGCGGTGCTGTTGCTCGATGAGATCGAGAAGGCGCACCCGGATGTGTACAACCTGCTGCTGCAGGTCATGGATCACGGCGAACTGACCGACAACAATGGACGCAAGGCGGATTTCAGAAACATCATTCTGGTGATGACCTCCAATGCCGGCGCCCAGGACATGAGCAAACGCACGATGGGCTTTACGCAACTGGATAACAGTCCGGACGTGCAGGAAGCGGTGCGACGCATCTTTACCCCCGAGTTCCGGAACCGCCTCGATTCCGTTATCCAGTTCGGTCATCTGTCGCCACAAAGCATCCTGCATATTGTCGACAAGTTACTTCTTGAACTGGAGGCTCAACTTGAAGCCAAGGGCGTGCAACTGGATGCCGACGAAGAGGCGCGGCAATGGCTAGCCGAGCACGGCTACGACGTGCAAATGGGCGCGCGGCCGATGGCGCGGCTGATCCAGGAGCGTGTCAAGGCGCCATTGGCGGAGGAGTTGTTGTTTGGACGCCTGGCCGAGGGCGGACACATCAACCTGAGGGTCAAGGACGGCGAATTGGTGCTAGACATCGACACAGCCGAGGGCAGCACTACCCGCGCAGCCAAACCGACTGCTGACGCTTAGGGAATCAGTACCCGGAACCCGGGCAAGCTACAACGCGACAAGTGAGCCATGAGGGAATGACATCGGCGGATACTACTCGCCTGTGATGCTGTGGCTCGCCCCGATCTGGGGTCCGATACGTCAAAATCCGTGTTTCCAGCCGCCGCAACGGTGCACGAATAGGTCAGTGAGATGCCGGAGTTCCCGGCCTCAGCACTTCGCACTATCTTTCAAGGGGGCCCTCGGCTGGCGTCATTCGCGCTAGGGTGGTGTACTGGAGGGCGAGAGTCCGCCGGCGGTCGTTTCCCGACGGTTCTTCGCCAGACCTGACGGATCGAGATCGCCGATGCAAAGATGCCCGGCAGTGGGTCGTTGGGCCGGAACGCGAGGAAATGCGCTCGCGACCACTGGCCGACAATTCTCCACCACGGTCCGTGCTCGCGCCGTCGCGACCTGAGCACAGTCTTGATGTCGCCTGGAAAATTGATGCAACCCGCACCCACCGGATAGTGCCGTGAAGCCGCCGTTACCGGCTCGCCCCGCGCATCGTCGTAGGCCATCTGGCAGACGTTGATACCACAACGGGCGGCGAACTCGACGTACCACCACACGCGGATATTGACTTCCAGGATCCGGAATTGCCCGTCGCGCGCATCGCGCTTGAACTCGGCGCTGAAGATGCCGCGGTAATCCAGCTTCGACAGCAATTCGCGCAGATGCGCCTCCGCGGGGGCAATTTCCGTCAGCGGAATGCTTTGGCTATACGAACTGTTGCCGAAATCCCGCGGGTAGATGCGTAGCCGCCGGCGTGCAAGCAGGCCGGTCACGGTGCCGTGCCGATCACGGAATCCATCGAGGAAATAGTGCTCGGTGGGGGATCCCGGCACGTATTCCTGGGCCATTACATCCAGCCCGTAAGTCTGCAGCTGTTGCCACAGTCGGGCGGCCTCGTTGCGGCTCTCCGCCCACAGCGCCTTGCGGCCCGTGGTTTGGTTGAACTTCTGTGAATTGACGGGTTTGAGAAACATCCGATCGAATTCGTCAAACGGCAGCGTGTCAATATCCGCCAGCGAGCGGAGCGGGAACGTGCGCGGGTGTGGAATGTCGGTACCATTGAGAAACACTGCGAATTCTGCCTTGTCCTGCAGGGTTTCCAGAGTTCGGCGCGGGCTGCTGCTGACCAGAAATCGTTGTCCCAGTTCAGTTTTCGGCAGATCGGACGCCCAGATTGCCGCATCGTCCATACAGGGGATCAGTACCGCCTGCTCCAGTGGCAGCGAGCGCAGGACGCCCATGGTTTCCGGTCCGACGTTGCCGTCCCAATCGGTTGCGCCCGGAACCGGACGGTACCAACGCGAACGGGTCGCCAGATCGTGCGGCGGGCAGGCCACATACGCCGGAATGCCGGCCAGGCGCAAGCTGCGCAACGCGCCGAGCCCGGTAACGCCGCCGCCCATGACCACGGCGGGGAGATGTTGTATGGTGCTTCCGGACATGTTTTCCGTGCTCTCCACTGAAGGCGCTCGCTCCGTTCACCCACAGCAGAACGGTTTGCAAAACGACTGTGTTCGGCAGACGAGGACCCAACGAGACACGTCGGTAGTGTACTGCGTAATTAGCGGACAGTGTGCGGCACAGCATAATTAAGGTAACATCGTTCCCGGACCTGCCGCGCCGGGAAACCTTGTGGTTCGAGGGGTAGCGTGCGATGAAAATCAGGCACAGGAGGAACCTCACGCCTTGAGCACACCGGTCACCACACGCTACCTCGCCGAGGACGAATACCCCGGATGGGCAGATCTGGTAGCGGGCTCGCCCGATGGCAGCATCTATTCGCTGCCGGCCTATCTGGATGCCTTGTGTACGGCGACCGGCGGTAGTTACAAGGTGCTCGCCGCCGAGCGAGATGGTCACCTGGTGGGCGGCATCGCGCTGTACCGTCAGAAGTCGGCGTTCGGAACTTGGGTCTCGCCGCGCCTGCTGCTCTACTACAACGGCATTGTGCTTGTGCCGCATGCAGCGAAATCCCCAGCGCAGCGCACCGAGTGGCGCCTGCACACGCTGGCCGCACTCGAACGGGCGTTGGCGGGACTGCCGTACGCCCGTCTGCGTATCAAAAGCCGTTCCACGTTCACCGATCTGCGACCCTTTGCTGCGCGCGGCTGGGTGTCGTGGCCCACTTGGAGTTACGTGGTGGACATCGCCGATCTATCCGCGGCGTGGTCGCGTGTGCACAAGGATCAACGCCGTCTGATCGAACGCTGCCGGGAACGCGGGCTGCACCTCACCCGGGATGATGATTTCGATGCCTTCTATCGCTTGCACCTGCAGACCCACCAGCGCAAGGGGGCGCCACTGTATCTGCCGCGCGATGCGTTCCGCCGCTTTGTGAAGACCTTGCAGGGCAACAATCTTGCGCGCCTGTATCATGCGCGCCTGCCGGACGGGCGTGTTGCCGCCAGCCAACTGGTGTTGACCGGCCCGCATCCGGTCACACACACGGTCTGCGCCGCTGCCGATGGCGAACTCCTCAAGCTCGGCGCGTCGGCGTTTCTGCGCTGGTCGGTGTTCGAGGATCTTGCCAAGGCCGGTTACCAAGCCAACGACCTGACCGATGCCGAATTGAATCCGGTGACACGCTTCAAGAGCCAGCTCGGTGGGGAACTGGTTCTGTGTCTTGAAGCATCGCGCCCGGATCACATGGTTTTCCGGGTCGGCCAATTCGGGGCGGGCTTTTCCGGACGCCTGAAGCGGCGCCTGTTGCGTACGCGCCGGACCCTGCGCAGTACAGCAGCACGATGAACGGCTCCTCGGCTACTGGCGCGAATCTGTTATGCACAGCGCTGCAACACGCTGGTGTCGAGCAAGTGTTCGGCCTGCCCGGTACCCAGACCGTTGCGTTGTTCGAGTCGCTGCGGACCTCGAAACTGCGCACGATCGTCGCCACCCACGAATTGTCGGCCGCGATGATGGCAAACGGTTACTACCGTGCGTCGGGAAAACCCGCCACACTGCTCACCATCCCCGGCCCCGGTTTCACTTGGGCGTTGACCGGCCTGGCCGAGGCCGCGCTTGATTCCGCTGCACTGCTTCATCTCACCTGCGCGCCCGCGACCTCGCCCGGCCGGGCGTTCCAGTTGCAGGCGATCGATCAGGCCGCGCTGGCGGCGCCGCTGGTCAAGCGCGTGTTCATGGTGGAGCGTGCCGGCGACGCGGCGGCGGCGATAGCCGCTGCATACGCCGAATGCCTCGCAGGCGAACCGGGACCGGTGCTGGTGCAGGTCGCAAGCAATGTGTGGGACGAAACCCGCGGGGTCGGGATGGAGTCAACACCGGAGCGCACAACCACTGTCGATCCCGCCGCCATCGACACGGTGGCGGAGGCCGTCGCCGCGGCACGGCGTTGCGTGCTGTTGCTCGGCCAGGGTTGCCACGGTGCGGCGGATCTTGCGACGCAACTGGCCGAGCGCCTGAACGCTGCCGTCGTCACCACCGCCTCGGGGCGCGGCGCCGTTCCCGAGGACCATCCGCTGTCGCTGGGTTTCGAACTCGGCGGCAATCGCACCGCGACTCTGAATACATTGATCGAGGCCAGCGACCTGACGCTGGCGATTGGCTGCAAGTTTTCGCACAATGGCAGCCGTGGTTTCCGCTTGCGCATCCCGCAGGACAAACTTATTCATGTTGACGCATCGCAACGGGTGCTCGGAGCGAACTACCCCGCGCACCTTGCGATCCGCGCCGAGGCAGGCGCCTTTATAGCTGCTTTGTTGCCGCGAGTTGCTGCGGCCGGTATGGCGGCGCGCGGATTCAATACTGAAGAAATCGCGCAATGGCGCGAGCGTTGTCGTGCGGAGGGCTTGCAAGACATCGTCGAGCCGCGCATCCATGGCGTACCTTCCGGCAAGCCGGAAGCGTTTTTCGCCGAGTTACGCGGCGCGATGCCGCGCAAATCCTGCCTGATCACCGATTCCGGGCAGCATCAGGATCTCGCACGCCGGCATTTCCGCGTGCTATGCCCGCGCGGGCTGATTACGCCGACCAACCTGCAGTCCATGGGCTTCGGCATCGGCGCCGCGATCGGCGCTTGCGTGGCTGATCCTGATCGCCCGGTGGTTGCGCTGATCGGGGATGGCGGGCTCGCGATGTCCGGATTGGAACTGCTGACCGCTGTGCGCGAGCGTCTGCGCCTGACCGTGATCGTGTTCGTGGACGGCGCACTCGGTGCGATCCGCAACCAGCAACTCGCCGCGTCCGGTCACGCTTTCGGCACCGCGTTGCCGAATCTGGATGGTGCCGGTTTGGCCGCGGCAATCGGTGCGGCGCACCTGCGCCTTGATGGCGATCCGGACACCGTATTGCGCACCGCGTTGGCCGCGCCCGGTGTCACCCTGCTGGAAGTTGCGCTCGGCGATACGCCGCAGATGCATCGGGCAAGGGCCAGGGGAATGGCAAAATCCCTGATCGGGCCGGGGGCTAAGGCAAGTTTGCGCAAGCTGCTGGGACGTGGTCACGCCGAACACTGATATACACGAGCTAGTTTTCGAGGGTGGCCATCTGGTTGCGTTGTTCGCGGTAGTGAGCAAGCTCGCTTTCGGCACGTTCGAGCTTTGCCTGTTCCTGGGCGACCACGGCGGGCGGTGCCTTGGCACGAAAAGCCTCGTTGCCGAGTTTTTTGTTCAGGCGTTCGCACTCGGTTTCGATGCGCGCAATAGTTTTGTCCAGTCGCGCCAGTTCTGCTTCGGTATCTACCAGTCCGGCCAGTGGTACGGCGAGCGTCGCTTCCTCCACCACGCTCGTGGCGACCGCGTCTGGCACGTTCTCTGCATGCAGAGTGATCTTTCCAGTACGGGCAAGAAATGCGATGGCCGCGCTGTGACGGGTTATACGTGCCCGCGTCGATTCATTGGCGCCGTACACGTCGACCGGGATACGCTGCCCCGGGGCCAGCGAGAGCTCCGAGCGTAGCTGGCGCAGGCCGCCGATGACGTGCTGCAGCCAGGTTATGTCGGCTTCGGCGTTTTCGTCGCGCGCGTAGTCGGCGGCCACCGGCCAGTCGGCCAGCATGATGCTGTCGCCGCTGCATTCCGCCAGCGGGGCTACCTGCTGCCACAACGACTCGGTGATGAACGGCATGATCGGGTGCAGCATGCGCAGCAGAGCTTCGAGCGCCGAGATCAGCGTGTGGCGTGTGGCCCCGGCGGCTTCCCCGCCGGCGTTCAGCGCGGGCTTGGCCAGCTCCAGGTACCAGTCGCAGAAGTTGGACCAGGTGAATTCGTACACGGCCTGGGCGGCGAGATCCATGCGGTAGTCGGCGAGGTGGGCGTCTACTGCGGCGAGCGTCGCTCCGAGGCGCGAGCGGATCCAGCGGTCGGCGGCGGAGAGTTCTGTCGGTGCGGTGGGCACCGAGTCCACGTTCATGAGCACGAAGCGGGTGGCGTTCCACAGCTTGTTGCAAAAGTTGCGGTAGCCGCCGATGCGTCCGAGGTCGAAGTTGATGTCGCGCCCCGGCGAGGCGAGCGCGGCGAAGGTGAAGCGCAGCGCGTCGGTGCCGTAGGCTGCGATGCCCTCCGGGAAACTCTTGCGGGTGGCGCGTGTGATGCGTTCGGCCAGTTGCGGCTGCATCATGCCGCGCGTGCGCTTTTCCACCAACGTGTCGGCGTCGATCCCGTCAATCAAATCGATGGGATCGAGTACGTTGCCCTTGGATTTCGACATCTTCTGTCCGTGCTCGTCGCGGATCAGGCCGTGGACATAGACTTCATGGAACGGCACGTCGCCGGCCAGGTAGAGTCCCATCATCACCATGCGCGCCACCCAGAAGAAGATGATGTCGAACCCGGTGACGAGAACATTGGTGGGATAGAAGCGTTCCAGTTCCGCGCTCTCGCGCGGCCAGCCGAGCGTGGTCAGCGGCCACAGGGCGGAAGAAAACCAGGTGTCCAGAACGTCATCGTCGCGGGTGAGTTCGACATTCTCTCCCAGGTTCGAACGCTTGCGCGCATCGGCCTCGTCGCGGCCGACATGGACGCCTCCGTCCAGGTCGTACCAGGCCGGGATCTGGTGGCCCCACCAGAGCTGGCGGCTGATGCACCAGTCCTGGATATTCTCCAGCCAGTTGAAGTAGGTGCGCGACCAGTTGCCGGGCACGAAGCGGGTGCGCCCCGATGCCACGGCCTCGATGGCCGGACGCGTGATCGCCGCCAGTCCGCCCGGTCCGGGTTGGCCGTCGAGGCGCTGCTCGCGGGTCAGGTCCACGAACCATTGGTCGGTGAGCCACGGCTCGAGCACGGCGCCGGAGCGGTCGCCCCGCGGCACCTTGAGCTTGTGCGGTTCGGTCTTCTCGAGCACGCCTTCGCGCTGCAGGTCGGCGATCATGCGCTTGCGTGCCTCGAAGCGATCCAGTCCGGCGTAGCCCTCGGGCAGCGCCAGCGCCTGCGGTTCGCTCATCGTGCCGGGTCGGTATATCTCGGCCTCGGCCAGCAGGCTGCCGTCGGCGGCGAGCACGTTGATGCGCTCGAGCTGGTGGCGTTCGCCGATGGCCCAGTCGTTGAAATCGTGCGCTGGCGTCACCTTCACGCAGCCGGTTCCGAACTCCGGGTCCACGTGTTCGTCGGCGACGATCGGTATCTCGCGCCCGGCGAGCGGCAGGCGTAGGCTTTGTCCCACGAGCCGGCCGAAGCGTTCGTCATTCGGGTTCACGGCGACCGCGACGTCGCCGAGCAGGGTTTCGGGGCGCGTGGTGGCGACCGTAAGGCCGCCGTCGCGGTCGGCGAACGGATAGCGGATGTACCACAGTGAGCCGTCTTCTTCCTCGTTCACCACCTCCAGGTCGGACAGTGCCGTCTGCAGCACCGGATCCCAGTTGACCAGGCGTTTCCCGCGGTAGATCAGTCCCGCGTCATACAGCTGCGTGAAGGTCTCCGCCACGGCCGTCGCCGGGCCCTCGTCCAGCGTGAACAATTCCCGTGACCAGGCAAGCGAGGCGCCGAGGCGCCGGAACTGGCGCTGGATGTTGCCGCCCGATTCGTGCCGCCACCGCCACACGCGCTCGACGAAGGCCGTCCTCCCGACCTCGGCGCGTGAACTGTTCTCGGTGGCCAGTTGGCGCTCCACCACCATCTGGGTGGCGATGCCGGCATGGTCGGTGCCCGGCTGCCACAGCGTGCACTTGCCGCACATGCGTGCATGGCGGATGAGAATGTCCATGAGCGTGGCCTGGAAGGCGTGGCCCATGTGCAGCGTTCCGGTTACGTTGGGCGGTGGCAGGATGATGGTGTAAGCCTCGCCGTCGCCGCGCGGCTCGAAATAACCTGCTTTCTCCCAGCGTTCGTACTGGACGCTTTCGATCTTTAGTGGTTCGTAGGCGCGTTCCATCGCTTGGGCTCCCACTAGCGGGATTGCCGGTTCAGGAGTTCCGTGACAGTGGCGGTGACGACTTCGCGCAGCCTCGGAGTAATCTCTTCGAACACGCGCTTTGACAGAATCTCGATGGCCTCTGCGGAAACGCCCGGCAGTGCCGGTTTTTGCGTTTTGACTGGAGCGGGTTCGACTACTTCGGAGAGCGTGGGAATACGGTCCTGTTGGCTCGCGGGGTCGAAGCCGGAAATACGGGGATTCTTGCGTTCGTTGTTCATGATTGGGCGGATCAGAGGTTGTGCACTTGTAAAGCATAGCCGCGATCGCGGTAAAAGCGAAAGTGCGCACGTCCTGTTTCCCGGCTGGCGGTGTCGGCGCCGATCACTTCGGCGAGGCGCGCGAAGCGGCTGAAAAAGGCGGGAATGTCGGGCGCAAGGTTGATTAATAATTCCGGTGCGGGCTCAGGTGCGCCGACGCAGTCCAGCGTAATCGGCGCACCCGGCTTGGCGCCGAGGCGGGCATGCGGCAGAAAGCTCGTGTCGCTGAAGGTCCACAATAGCTCGTCAAGACGCGCAAGCTGGGTTTCGTCGTCGGCATGGATGTGCAGCAGCTGACCGAGCCCGAACACCTTGTGCGCCAGGCGGCAGGTGAAGAGCTCGCGGCCGAGTGTTTCCTCGTTGCGGGTAATGTAGAAGTCGATCCGGGTCACGCCTGTCCGCTTTCTTCCAGCAGCCACTCTACGAGCAGCGGTACCGGACGGCCGGTCGCGCCTTTTTGGGAGCCGGTGAGCCAGGCTGTACCGGCGATGTCCAGGTGTGCCCAGTGCAATCCCTTGGTGAAACGCGAGAGGAAACAACCGGCAGTAATGGCGCCGCCTTCGCGTCCACCAACATTGGCAAAATCAGCAAAGTTGCTCTTCAGCTCTGGCTGGTAGTCGTCCCACAGCGGCAGGCGCCACGCGCGGTCGCCCGCACGCTCGCCCGCGCCGAGCAGGGTAGCGGCCAACGTGTCGTCGTGACTCATCAGGCCGCTGGCGTGTGCTCCGAGTGCGACCACGCAGGCTCCGGTCAGGGTGGCCATGTTCACGACCGTGCGCGGCTTGAAGCGCCGCACGTAGGTGAGCGCATCGCACAGAATGAGGCGGCCCTCGGCGTCGGTGTTGAGCACTTCGATCGTCTGTCCCGAGAGCGAAGTCAGAATGTCGCCCGGTTTTGTGGCATTGCCGCCGGGCAGGTTCTCTACCGCGGGAACGAGGCAGACGAGGTTGATGGGAAGCTCGAGCTCGCATGCCGCGACCAGGGTGCCGAACACGCTTGCGGCGCCGCACATGTCGAATTTCATCTCGTCCATGCGCGCTGGTGGCTTGAGCGAAATGCCGCCGGCGTCGAAGGTGACGCCCTTGCCCACCAGGGCGATGGGTTTTTCACCGCGCCGGCCACCGTTGTATTCAAAGATGACTAGTTTCGGGGGTTGGCGGCTGCCGCGCGAGACACCGAGCAACGCACCCATGCCGAGGCGTTTCATCTCCGCCTCGCCGAGTACGCGCACCTTGAGCGACGGGTATTTACGGGCCAGCTTGCGGGCTTCGCCAGCCAGATAGGAAGGGGTACAGACGTTGGCCGGCAGGTTGCCCAGATCCCGGGCGACTGCCACGCCGCAGGCAATACCGGTGCCGGTTGCCAACCCGCGCTTGGCGGCGTTGGCGGCGCCACGCGAGGCCACGAGTAGCGTCAGACGTTTGAGTTTGGATTTCTTGGCGGGCTTCGACTTCATCCGGTCGAAGCGATATAGTGCATGCTCGCTGGATTCGAGCACGGCGCGCGCGAGCCGTTCGTTGTCCGCGTCCTTCACCGGCAGTTCGGCCAGCAGACTGGTGGCTTCGCTCACACCCAGACCGAGCAGCACCTTGATCGCTGCGGCTGCGGCCTTGCGCACAACGAGCGCATCGCACTGACTGCGGGGGCCAAGGCCGACAAACAGTACGCGCTCGGCGCTCAAGCCCTTGATCCCACCACTCAGCAGCGTACTCCCGGCTTCGCCGTCGAAATGGGTGCCGAGCGGGCGCTTCAGTTCGCCCTTGGTAGCCTTGTCGAGGCTGGCCGCGGCGGGCGCGAGTTCGCCGCCCTGATACACTCCCACCACCAGACAGGCTGTCTTCAGTGTGGTGGCTGCGCTGCTTTTGACGCTGTATTCCATGACTATCTCCAAAGTCTCAATCGGATTGCTGCCGCTGCATGCATCGTTTGCGGAAAGCCGCTCCGCGCGGGCAGAATTAATCAAGTTTAACGGATGGGCCAATGTGGGGGGTGTCATGTTGCGTTCACGGTATCTCGTTTACGGGTACACGGCCCGGCCCTACATGGCGTTGAGAACCTGAAATGACACTCGGTATTTTCAATCGGTATGTGGCGCGCGAAACGGCCATGACCTGGGCCGCAGTATCAGTGGTACTGGTGTTGGTGGTGGTGGTCAATCGGTTTGCAGTCTATCTGGGCGAGGCGGCTTCCGGGCAGATTCCCGCCGCCGCCACTTTTGCTCTGCTCGGCTTGAGTGTGATCGGTCTACTCGAAATCATCGTTCCGGTCAGTCTGTTTCTGGCCATCGTCCTGGTGCTGGGCCGCCTGTATCGTGATCAGGAAATGGTAGCCGCCTTTGTCTGCGGGTTGACGCCGAGACTTTTGTATCGACCGTTTGTCCTGTTGGGTGTGCTGGCTGCGGCGCTCCTTACCGTGCTCGCCTTGTGGGCTTCGCCCTGGGCGCATGCCGCTTCGCACCGGATAAGTGTGAATGCTCAAAATACTGCCCAGGTCAGTGTGCTGGAAGCCGGTAAATTCAAATCCATGGCCGGCGGCGAGGGCGTGTTTTATGTAGGCGATATCGATTCCGCGACCGGCGAGTTGCACTCGGTGTTCGCCGAGATGGCTGAGAATAGCAAGCCTTTGCTTATCACCTCGACTACAGGACGTCTGATGACCGCCGCCAATGGCGAGCGCCACCTCGAGCTGGGGCCCGGACACCGTTACGAAGGCAGCCCCGATGCGCTCGACTGGACGCTGACCCGGTTCGACAGCGCGCGGCTACTGGTGCAACCGCCGGGGGAGGGCCCCGCCAACACGACCGACTACGATCGCATGTCCACCGCGGCGCTGATGGCGCGCAGCGAGCCGGGTGCACGGGCCACGCTGCAGTGGCGTCTGGTGCAGCCCCTGACCGCGCTGCTCCTGATGTTGATTGCCGTTCCGCTCGCGCACATGCGACCGCGCCAGGGCCGGTATGCGCGTCTAGTACCCGCGATTCTGGTCTATCTCATCTATTTCAATCTATTGGGCGTGGCACGGATCTGGGTGACCCACGGCGAGGTAGGTCCGAAATTGGGCGTGTGGTGGGTGCCGGCGCTCGCGCTGTTGTTCGGATTCCTGTTGTTATGGCTGCGCTTTGGCCGCCGCTATGTGCGCCGCATCGGCGGGGTGAACCGTGCAGGTTGACCGTTATCTCTCGCGCAACGTGTTATTGGGTGTTGCCGTTGCCTTGCTTGCATTGGTCGGTATCGCGTTTCTACTTACCGTACTGAGCCAGCTGCACAATATCGGCAGTGGCAGCTTCAGCGCCCGTACCGCGTTTATATATGCCGCGTTGACCATGCCTCAAACCGCCTATGACATGCTGCCGGTAGCGACCCTGATCGGCGCGGTCTTCGCGCTCGGTGCGCTGGCTGCACATGGGGAATTGGTGATGCTGCGCACTTCGGGCGCGAGCCTGCTGCGCCTCGCGCGTGCACTGGCTTGGGCTGGAGCGCTGTTGGCCATTGCCGCGGTGTTGCTCGGAGAGTTTATAGCACCGCCGGCCAAGCGGGAGGCCGAAATGTTACGCGCCCAGAAACTCTATTCCGAAATCAATGCAACCGTTCCCGGCGGTGTCTGGCTGCGGGCCGGGCAGGATGTGGTGCACGTGCTCAAGGTCGACACCCCGACGCACCTGGTTGATGTGTACATTTTCACTCTGGGTCCGGCGGCGACGATTACCGAGGTGCGACATGCTGCCGATGCAAGCTACGCTGGCGGGCGCTGGACGCTGCATCAGGTGCGGGGCGTGCGCCTCAATGCCTCACGCGTGACGCCGGTCCGGGCGGCGGTGCAACCGTGGCCGAGCTTCGTGGTGCCGGCGACGTTTCGCACGCTGCTGGTGAGCCCGGACAATCTGTCCTGGCGCGGCCTACTCGATTACCTCCATTATCTGCGTTCCAATCACATGGCTACCGCCCGTTATGAAATCGCGTTTTGGCACAAGGTAACGGTGCCGGTTGCGGCATGGCTGATGGTGTTGCTTGCGCTGCCCTTTGCCTTGGGCAGGATGCGCTCCACCGGTGCCGGTCAGCGTCTCGCGCTGGGCGTGGTGATTGGACTCGTCTACTACCTGGTGGACCAGACCCTGCTCGAGGCTGGTCAGGCGTTTCACATCCCGCCGCTGGCGGCGGCTTGGGCGCCCACGGTCTTGCTGGCGCTCGTAGTCGTTGTCATAACGCGCCGCGTGCGGTGATCCGTCGAAAGCATCGGGACTGTTAAAATCCACCGCTTCGACGAACCGGCAGATTGCGCGTGACCGGACCTGACCAAAGTCAACTCCAGGCCGCATTGGATTCAGCGTCCGAGCCTTGGCTCGGTGGCGATTTCTCCGACGCCGGCTGGCCGGTGACCTGGGACGTCACCGCGCAGCGGGTCGGGGTGCGCGTGCAATTGGGTTATCCCCTGCGCCGTTCGCGTATTGCTACCGCAGCTCACCTTGCCGAGGCGCTGGCGCCGGCCGCGGGGGAAGCGACAGTCGAAGTGTCTCTGGAGTCCGAGGTTCGCGCGCATCCGGTGCAGCCCAACATGGTGCGCCTGGCGGGGATCAAGAATGTGCTCGCCGTCGCTTCGGCCAAGGGCGGTGTCGGCAAGTCCACCGTGGCCGCCAACCTGGCGCTTGCCCTGGCCGACGAGGGCGCACGGGTGGGGATGCTCGATGCGGACATTTACGGACCCAGCCAACCTCGTTTGCTCGGGCTCCAGGGCCATCCTCATTCACACGATGGCAAGCAGCTCGAACCACTTTTGGCTTTCGGCCTTAAGGTGATGTCGGCGGGGTTTCTGGTCGATCCCGCGACGCCGATGATCTGGCGCGGACCGATGGTCACTCAGGCGCTGACCCAGCTGCTCTCCGGCACGGCGTGGGGTGAGCTGGATTACCTGATCGTGGACATGCCGCCGGGCACCGGCGATATCCAGTTGACGCTCGCCCAGCGGGTGCCGGTTGCTGGCGCTGTGATTGTGACCACACCGCAGGAAATTGCGGTGGCCGATGCGCGCAAGGGTCTGGCCATGTTCCGCAAGGTCGAGGTGCCGGTGCTTGGCATCGTCGAGAACATGTCGGGTTTTCGCTGTGCGCATTGCGGCGAGATAACCGAAATTTTCGGTGCCGGCGGCGGTGCCCGTCTCGCCGAGGAATCCGGGGTTGAGTTGCTTGGGAAAATCCCACTCGATCCGCGCATTCAGGCCAACGCCGATGCCGGCCATCCGAGCGTGGTCGCCGATCCCGCGAGCGATAACGCCGCCGATTACCGTGCAGTGGCGCTGAAGACGGCTGCGGTGCTCGCCCAGCGTAGCCGAAGCATGCGCGCCGGTCCCGAAATCGTTATGGAATGAGGAATCCGTAAATGAGTGTGAAGTCCGACCACTGGATACGGCGCATGGCCGCCGAGCATGGAATGATCGAACCGTTCGAGCCGGGGCAAGTGCGAAAGAGCGGCAGCGGGCGCATCGTGTCCTACGGCACGTCGAGTTACGGCTACGATGTGCGTTGCGCCGACGAATTCAAGATTTTCACCAACATCAACAGTACCATCGTCGATCCCAAGGCATTCGACGAAAACAGCTTTGTGGATCTGAAGTCCGATGTCTGCGTGATTCCGCCCAATTCCTTTGCGCTGGCCAGCACGGTGGAATATTTCCGCATTCCGCGCAACGTGCTCACGATCTGCCTTGGTAAGTCCACCTACGCACGTTGCGGCATCATCGTGAATGTGACGCCGCTCGAGCCAGAATGGGAAGGTCACGTCACCCTGGAGTTTTCCAACACCACACCGTTACCCGCGAAAATCTATGCCAACGAAGGCGTGGCGCAGATGGTGTTTTTTGAATCCGACGAGCCGTGCGATGTGTCATACAAGGATCGCAAGGGTAAGTATCAGGGGCAACGGGGCGTAACACTGCCCCACGCTTGACAGGCAGCGTAGTAGCTACTGCACTCGACAAATCAGGTCGGGCGGGCCAAAGTTATTTTTGGATCCAGGTGAGTTTGCTGAGCACGAAAGTGACGGTGGCCTTGCCGGTTTGGCGTTGCTGCATCTTGACCGGTAGCCATTCGTATTTGGGTGCAAACCAGAAGATCGTAGTGCGTTTGGAAGCGGGAGTGCCGCGTACCACGATTACGGTGTCGAAATCACCTGCCGGAGTGGCAAGCACGTCCTTGCCCTTGAGCGCGAGGTGGTAATGCTTGAGTTCACCGCCATTGATCGCGATCCAGGTCGAACGCAGTGGCAGGCCGGCGGCGAGTTGGCGCGAGAGCGCGAGCTGCACGGTCAGTCGATCGAGTATTCCCGGGACGAGGTCAATCTGTTTTGTTTTACCGCCTTTGGTGTCGAGTGCCTGGCCGGTGGTCCAATCGAAGTGAATGGTTTCGTTGTGCGAAGGGCTGCCGCTGTCGGTATAGGTGTAACTCAGTGGGCGCAACTGGTGGTCGTGCAGTGTGAAGTGACTGCGTTCGCCGAAGGTAGAGTGCACGAACAGCGCCGCCAATCCCGATGCGCTGGCTTGCGATTCGAACAGCCAGGTGCCGTCCTCGGCCGGTTTCAGTGTAAACGTCGCATTGCCGAGATGCCATCCGTCACGCAATACGCGGTAGCGCATCTTGAACGGCGTGACGTTGAGTCTTGCCGGCAATTTGGCCATGGCGTCAGGCGTTATGGAGACGCTGGCGGGTGCGGTAACCGGAGCCGGTGCGGCATAGCCCGATATGGCGAGTGCCATCCCGGCGGTCATCCCGATGGCTTGAATCAGACGCATTCGGTTTCCTCGATGATTACGGGGTCAGCGAGGGGGTTGCCGTCGAGTACGGCCATGTCCTTTTCCAGCTTCAGCCGACCGTTAGCGTACCAGTCCACGGCCTTGGGGTAAATGCAATGTTCCAGCCGGCGCACACGCGCGGCGAGCGTTGCCGCGTCTGCGGTGGACTGTACGGCGAGCTGGCCCTGAACGATGCGGGGGCCTCTGTCCAGTTCGGCGGTCACGAAATGCACTGTGGCGCCGTGCGTGGCGTCGCCGGCACGCAGCACACGTTCGTGGGTGTGCAAACCCGGCCAAGCCGGCAACAGCGAGGGGTGTACGTTGAGCAGACGCCCGCTCCAGGGTTCGAGCATGGCCGGGCCAAGCAGACGCATGTAACCTGCGAGCAGCACCAGATTCGGCGCTTGTTGTGCCACGGCTGTGGCGAGTGCGGCATCGTGTGCCGCGCGATCGGGGTACTCTGCTGGTTCGCAGCAGAATGTGGGGATATCGCGCCGCGCGGCTTTGGCGAGCAGTGGGGCATCGCGCTTGTCGCTGCCTACCGCTACTATCTGCCAGGTGCTGCCAGCAGCCCCGGTCAGGGCTTCGAAATTACTGCCGCGCCCGGAACCGAGTACAACGACGCGGCATCGGGTTTCCTTCATGTTCTGGTGTATCGAACCTTTCCGTCCCCGGACTCGATGTTGCCGATGGGCCATGCCTTCAGATCGAGCGCGTCGAGTGCCGCGATGGCAGCATCGGTAGCGTCTGAAGGCAGAACAACGGTCAGGCCGATGCCCATGTTGAATACCCGGTAGAGTTCGGCCTCGGAGATGTCGCCGCGTTCGCGCAACCAGTCGAAAATGGGCGGCCTCGGCCAGGCGCTCGTGTCGATGTGGGCTCCGCAGCCTTTGGGCAGCACGCGCGGGAGGTTGTCGGTGAGGCCGCCGCCGGTGATGTGGGCCAGCGCGCTCACCGGCACGGTCTCCAGCAGAGCGCGGATGGCGCGCACGTAGATCACGGTGGGCTCAAGCAGCCAGTCGGTCAGGCTACGCCCGGCCAAGGGTTCGTCTAGCTTCGCGCCGCTCTGCGCCAGAACGTGGCGGATCAGGGAATAGCCGTTGGCGTGTGGCCCGCTGGAGGCGATGCCCAGCACCACGTTGCCGGGTTTTACGGCCGCGCCATCAATGATCGCGTCGCGTTCCACTGCGCCCACGCAGAAACCGGCCAGATCGAAATCGCGACCGCTATAGAGTCCCGGCAATTCCGCTGTTTCGCCGCCGACCAGCGCGCAGCCGGCATCCCGGCAGCCGGCTGCAATGCCGGCGATGAGGAGCTCACCCTGCTCGGGGTCGAGTTTGCCGGTGGCGAAGTAGTCGAGGAAAAACAGCGGTTCGGCGCCCGTTACCGCCACGTCGTTCACGCACATAGCAACCAGATCACGGCCTAGGCCGTCGATACGGTCGGTTGTCAGAGCCAGCGACAGTTTGGTGCCTACACCGTCCGTTCCTGCGACCAACACCGGGTCACGGTAGCGGTCGGCCGGAAACCGGAACAGGCTGGCAAATCCGCCGAGACCCGTGAGCACTTCCGGACGCCGGGTGGAGGCCGCATGCGGTTTGATGCGCTCGATCAGGGTTTCTCCGGCGTCGATGTCTACGCCGGCGGCGCGGTAGTGGGGTGAGATATGGGAACCCATCTCAAAATACTCCATGAGTCGCGTTGCTGCCTCTGCGCCGCGCCTCGCTTATTGGGAACGACCAAACCGCACTCGGCGGCTCGCGCCGCAAGCATAATCCGCCGCTGTCGCGGCCGTGGGATATTCTGAGATGGGTTCTGGTCATGCGGCAACGAGTTCGGCCTGTGATTGTGCTATTTTAGCGACCTTTGGGGTTGCCTTCTCATTGTCTGCTCGAACGCCCCTCTTCTGCGCATGATTCAATACGACCATTCACTGCAAACGAACCGTCGCGCCCGCATCGCCCTGTGCCTGCTGGCGGGTTTGTTACTGAGTTTTTGGGGCGTGATGCAGCCCGTCCGTGCCGCGGCTGCTACCCCCGGTCAGGATGCGCTTTATTCTGCCGCCACACCGGTACCGGATCAGTCGGCAAAGACCCGCAAGGCTGCTTTTGCCAGCGATCTCGCCCAGGTTTTTGTCAAGGTCAGCGGCAATCCCGACGTCGCACAGGTATCGGCACTCGCGCCCGTGCTCGATCAAGCCGCGAATCTGGTGGTCGAGTACCGCTACCGCTCTGTGCCGACAAGCCAGGGTGGGGGGCAGACGCTGTGGGCGCATTTTGATCACAAGGCGGTCGATCGGGCGCTGGCCCAGGCCGGGCAAGGGACCTGGGGCCAGGGCCGACCGACCGTCGTGGCCTGGGTGCTGAACACGGACAGCATTGTGGCCGATAACCCCAATGATCCCATCGTTGCCGCGATGCGCAAGAGCGCGAGCCAGCGCGGGTTGCCTCTGGTGCTGCCCCTGATGGACTTGACTGACCAGAAATTGGTGACTGCTTTCGATATCCGCACCCTGTATCTTCCCGCCCTGCAAGCGGCGAGCACACGTTACGGCGCTCGTGCCATGCTGGTGGGGGACATCGAGATGGCCGACGTGGGGGTAAACAGCCAGTGGACGCTGGCCTTTGGACAAAGCACCGCGCCATATCAATTGACTGCTGCCACGCCACAGGCGGCAGGCGCCAAGGCGGTGGCCCAGGCGGCGACCATGCTCGCACAGCAACTTGCTTATGTGGGGGGCACGGGCGGCGGTGGACACGTCATGGTGGTGGTGGCGGGAGTGCGCTCGCTTACTGATCTGACCCGGGTGGAGCAGCTTTTTTCCGGCGTGCCGGGGGTGAGCACGACATCGCTGGATACCGTACGGGGTGAGGTGGTGCGCTTCCGGATCGGCTATGCGGGCGCGCCGAACGATCTTGCCCAGGCGTTGACGGTCTCGGGTTCGCTTACCCAGGCTGCGAATCCTGATACAACGCTTGCACCCGCGACAGCCAGCGACATGCCGGTAGCCGAAATCAATTTGCGTTACACCCCGTGAGTCGTTGATGCGCTACCTGCCCAACATGCTCTCGATACTGCGCATGCTGATGGTTGTGCCCGTGGTCTGGGCTCTGGCCAGCGGACGTTTCGGGATTGCGCTGGGATTGTATGCCGCCGCCGGGGTGAGCGATGCGCTCGATGGCGCGATTGCCAAGCGCTGGGGATGGTCGAGCCGGCTTGGTGCCCTGCTTGATCCGGCGGCTGACAAGTTGCTGGTGCTGGGAACCTACACTACGCTTGCTGTCGAGCACCGGGTGCCCTGGTGGCTGATTGGCCTGATGTTCGCGCGCGATTTCGTGATCGTATCGGGCGCCGCGATTTACCGCTGGCGCCGCGGCCCGTTCGTGATCCAGCCGGCGCTCAGCAGCAAGGTCACTACCGGCCTGCTCATCGTGGTCGGCGTGGCACTGGTGGTGCAGGGCCTGCACCCCTGGCTCAGCGTCGCCGGGGAGAATATTCTCGTAGGGATACTGGCCGCGTCGCTGTGCGTGAGCGGAGGCGACTACCTCTTAAACTGGGGCATGCGCTTTTTGCGTGAACGCAGCCTGGCCCCCCGCGACGACAGCACATTCTGATGCGCCAACTCGGTTTGTCGGGGCTGAGCCTGGCGACGGCGACTCATTTCGACACCTTCTGGGCAGGGCCCAACCGGGCGGCGCTGTCGGCAGCGCGTGAGGTGGCTGCGGGTGGCGCGGAATCCATCGTTTTTCTGCATGGCCCGACCGGTGTGGGCAAGACCCATCTGCTCAAGGCGGCCTGGCGCAGCGCACATGAACGCGGCGTGACCTGTGCATATTTGTCTTTTGACGATGCCTACATGCTCGATCCGGATCTGATCGAAGGCTGGGGCGCTCTCGATTTTGTGGCGCTCGATGCTGTGGAACGGATTGGCGGTTTCGAGGCCTGGGAGCGGGCGTTGTTTCGCCTTCTCGAAGCGTTGCGCGAACGTGGTGCACGGTGGTTGGCCGCCGGGCGTGAACCGCCTGACCGGGTTGGGTTGCAGTTACCCGATCTGGCTTCGCGGTTCGCCTGGGGGCCGACGTATTCGATGCTGCTGCTGGACGAAGCCGAACTGACCGCGCTGGCCGTGCATCTGGCCCGTACGTGTGGTCTTGAATTACCCGAACCGGTGGCGCAGTTTCTCGTGCACCGTCTGCCGCGCGATCCGGCGACCTTTGCCGATGTCATGAAAAAACTCGACGAAGCGGCGCTTGCTGCTCAGCGGCGGCTCACGATTCCTTTCGTGCGCCAGACCCTTTTCTAGCAGTCTGTTGGTCTAGCGGGTAAAGCGTTCCAGGAACTGCTGTGTTAGCGTCCATGCCTCGGCCGATGCTTCGGCATCGTAGCTTGGGCGCGCGTTGCAGTCGAAACCGTGGCCGGCGTGCGGGTAGACGGACATGATGTAACGCTTGCCGGCTTCCGAGAGCGCCGCTGCAATGCGGCCATGTTCGGTGGGCGGGATGGAGCCGTCCTGCCCGCCATAGTGGAGCAGGAGGGGCGGCACGAATTCCGCGGCACGCTCGATCAGGATCGGCCGGCCGAAGCGGTCTTTCTCCGCGCCGATGCCGCCTCCGTAGTAGGACACGACAGCGGAGAGGCGGTCGCCGAGTTTCAAACCCGCCAGGAAGGCCAGGCGACCACCCAAGCAGAAGCCGACGGCTGCGGACGGTTTTGAGACGCCGGCTTTCTCCAGGGCATCGAGCGCATGGGCGCTTTCCGTGACGATCTTTGCGTCATCCAGTTTTTTCAGTTCTCCGAGAGCGGTGTCCATGTCGCCGTAGTCCGCAGTGACGCCGTGGTAAATGTCGGGCACGATTGCGGCATAGCCTGCCTTGGCGTAGCGGTCGGCAACGTTGCGCATGTGCTCGTTAACGCCGAATGCCTCAATGTAGATCATGACACCCGGAGGTGATTCGATGTCCTCGGGGCGTGCGAGCCACGCACGTAACCCCGGTGCGAGTTCGATCCAGTCGCTGGTAATCGAATGTTCCTTCATGAAACCTCCTGTCTTCGAATGGGTGAAAGGTTTACAGACCGGGTACCAGCAAGGTCGCCAGCGCATCATTCGCCTTCTGGCTCTCGTTCTTGAGCTGCGAGACCAACTGCGCGAGCGCTGCATTGGGCGCGCTGTCGTTGCCGGTCAACTGGCCCATGAGCCCGGACAGTTGCCCGTTCACGTGTTCCAGGTCGAACTGTTCGAGCGTATTGGCGATCTGCTCCGCCCGGCGGGTCTTGCCATGCTTGCGGGCGTGAGCCTCGGCCGCGCGGGCGTTGCGGAGCAGTCGGGCATTGCGGTCGATGTTGGCTTCAATCGCGAGCGCCAGTTTCAGGTTGGCCTTCAGTGCAGTCGGTGACGCATCGGCATTGGGATCCGGTTCGATCATGAGTGGCCTTTCGTGGTGCTTGCCGTCAACGGTGAGCACGACCCGATAGTGCCCGGGCAGGACCAGCGGGCCCTGCGGGCCGCGCGGCGTGCGATGCAGGACAGGCGGGCCGGCCCAGTGTGGGCCGGGCCAGGTGGGCGGGGTGTAGCGCATGTCCCAGACGAAGCGGTTGAGTCCCGTTCTGGCCGGAAGAATGTTAGGCGCGGACTTCCAGTAGTCGGGGAAATTCCCGGCGGGCATCGTGGCGGGCTTGTCCGCGCTGGAATAGTGGCGCACCAGCTTGCCGTCGGCCGCGTATACATTCAGCGTGACCGGTTCGTTGGGCTGGTTGCCGAGCCAATAGTCGATGATCGCGCCTGTGGGCGGATTGGCGGCATGCGGGAGTTCCGGCGGGCGGGCCTCGGCGGGGTAGAGGCTGAGGCGGAAGCGCACGGCGGGCGCGGGCTTGTAGAGGTGGACGGCCTGCTTGGCCAGCGCGGCGCTGGCTTCTCTCAGCGGCTCGATGTCGTCGAGTATCCAGATGCCTCTGCCGCTCGTGGCGGCCACCAGGTCGTCCCCGTGAACCACCAAGTCGCGGACCGAGGTGGTGGGGAGGTTTAACTGCAGGGACTGCCACTGATGGCCGTCGTCGAAGGAGACGAAGATGCCCTGTTCGGTGCCGGCATAAAGCAGGCCCTTGCGCTTGGGGTCGGCGCGTACGACGTGGACGTAGTCGCCCTGCGGGATGCCATCGACGGCTTTGCGCCAGTGCTTGCCGCTGTCGTGCGTGATGTAGATGTAGGGGGCAAAGTCGTTCGACTCGTGGCGGTCGACTGCGACGTAGGCGCTGGCCGGATCGTGTGGATCCGCTTCGATCGTGTCCACGCGGCTCCACCGGCCGAGTTCTTTCGGTGTGACATTGTGCCAGTGCTTGCCGCCGTCGGCCGTGAGCCAGACGCGGCTGTCATCGGTGCCGGCCCAGATCACGCCGCGCTTGACCGGTGAAAGGGCGAGGGCATAGACGACCGAGTAGCCGCACTCGGCTGCAGTTGGCCGCGTCG
Organism: Gammaproteobacteria bacterium; assembly: GCA_049581885.1. Classification (GTDB taxonomy): domain Bacteria; phylum Pseudomonadota; class Gammaproteobacteria; order JAKDMP01; family JAKDMP01; genus JBAUSV01. The sequence goes on from JBAUSV010000073.1 coordinate 48,519, forward strand.
GCGTGGAATCGCACCTGGCTTTTTCCCGTTTGCGAGTCAGGTAAGGGCTGATTGGCTTCCAGTGCTGTCCGGCGTCGGTGGTTTCCAGTACCTTCTGGGCGCCCAGGTATAAGGTGTCGGCGTCGAATGGAGACAGGGCGAACGCAGTATTCCATGGGAAGTAATACTGCATGCTGTCGGGATCTGCGCCGAACGGCACGATCGGTACCGGGGAGATGCGCTGCGTCATCTGGGTCTTCGTGTCAAAGCGCGTGACGACGCCGCCAAAGGTGGCTCCGTAGATGATTGAAGGGTCTCCGTTGCGCGGGAAGACATAACCGGACTCGCCGCCGGAGACGGGCTGCCAGTCGTCATTGGTGATGATGCCGCCGACAGCGCGCGAGGGAATCTCCAGTGCGCCGGAATCCTGCTGGGTGCCGTAAATGTGGAAAGGCACCCGATTGTCCGTGCTGATGTGATAGATCTGCGCCGTCGGCTGGTTGAACCAGCTCGACCAGTGCGCACCATCATCAAGGGTGATGGCGGTGCCCTGGTCGGCCGAGGTGATCATGTGGGCCGGATTCTTGGGGTCGATCCACAGCCGCTGCATGTCGTCGCCGTCCGGAGAGCCCTTGATGGCCGTGAAATGCTTGCCGCCATCGGTGGAGCGATAAAGCGACGTGTTGGGTACGTAGACGATATCGGGATTTTTCGGGTCTACCTTGACCTGGCCGAAATACCAGCCGCGTCCCGCGATGCGGTTTTCGTCGTTGACAAGCTTCCAGGTAGCGCCACCGTCATCGGATCGATACAGGCCGCTGCTCGGGCCGGCGCTGTTGGCGCCGCCGCCGTTCTGTCCCGCGCTGACGATGGCGTAAAGCCGCGGTCCGGGCGTACCGGATGCGACGGCGATGCCGATGCGACCCATATGCTGTGGCAACCCTTTCATGGCCAGCTTGTGCCAAGTCCTGCCGCCATCATCGGAATGGTAGATAGCGCTGCCCGGGCCGCTCACGGGCGGGTACTGGAACCAGGGCATGCGGCGGGCATTCCACGTCGTGGCGTAGACGCTGTCCGGGTGCGCCGGGTCGCGGGCGAGGTCGACCGCGCCGGTGTTTTCGTTGACGTAGAGGGTCTTGTGCCAGGTCTTGCCGCCGTCGGTGGTGAGGAATACCCCGCGTTGCTTGTTGGGTCCCCAGACATGGCCGAGCGCCGCGACCAACACCACGTCGGGGTTGGTGGGCGATACCAGCAGGGCTCCGATGTGGCGGCTGTCGTCGAGGCCGATGTGGCGCCAGGTCTTGCCGCCGTCGTCGGAGCGCCAGACGCCGTCCCCATAGCTGGCGTTGGAGCGGATCGTAGACTCGCCGGTACCCACGTAAATCACCTTCGGATCGGAAGCGGCGATGCCGATCGCACCGATGGAGGCTACGGGTTCATGCTGGAACAGGGGCTGCCAAGTGACGCCCGCGTCCGTGGTCCTGAATATCCCACCGTCAACGGCGCCGAAGTAGCCAAGACCGGGGCGGCCCGCGACGCCGGCAACCGCATCCACACGTCCGCCGCGGTAGGGTCCGACCAGCCGCCAGGACAGTCCTCCGAACAACTGGGCGGGCAACGCATGGGCGGCGCCGGCGGCGAGCAACAGAAATCCGATACAGAGAAAACGTAACATGGTCGGGCTCCTTGTGGCCGAGTCGGTGGAAACGCCAGGCTGTTCAGGGCTTCCGGTGGACTGTTGACGGTCTACTGTGAATTTTTACGCAGGCAATCCAGAGCAAGGCTGTAGATGACCATTGTATGCGGGCAACGACTAGAACCTATCTCAAGATACCGCGTGAGTCGCGTTGCTGCCCCAGAGCCGAGCCGTCAAGGCGTAACGCGTAGCATAATCATTCTACGCGCAAGGCTTGCAGCGCGGGCGGCGTGGCGCTGGGACGCACTCCTTGCTTCGTGCCTGAGGCGAAATCCGTCCCGTTGTGGCCACGAGGTGTCTTGAGATAGATTTATTGGGCGATTTTCTTATAAAATAGATATAAGTTCTCTCAACCTCTGAGGATTTTTATTAATGAAAATGAAAATAAATCACCGGATTTTAGCGGTCGCCGGTGCTGCGGCATTTTGTTTGTCGATGGTGGCTTGTGTGATGAGCCCGGATCAGCAAGCGGCAAAAAGCAACGGGCCACATCAAGTGTGCACTTACCAATCGTCCGTCGGCAGCCACATCGGCAATAGGGTATGTATGTCCCGTAGTGCATATGATGAGCAGCAGCAGGCGAATCAGAAAAAGACGCAAACTCAAGCCGATCAGAGTAATGATGCCGGTGGCCCTCCCTCAAGTCGTTGAGATAGACGTGTTGCTTTGAAGTTGTATGCCTGACCGGTTTAGAGACGTTGAACTGCGGGCCCCGACGGGGCCCGTTCTTTCCTGCAAGGGCTGGGTGCAGGAAGCGGCCCTGCGGATGCTGCACAACAATCTCGATCCCCAAGTTGCCGAAAATCCGAAAGAACTGGTCGTCTATGGCGGCATCGGCCGCGCGGCCCGCAACTGGGAATGCTTCGATGCGATCGTCGCCACCCTAAAGCGGCTGGAAGACGATGAAACCCTGCTGATCCAGTCCGGCAAGCCGGTGGGCGTGTTCAAGACTCACGAGGACGCGCCGCGCGTGCTGATCGCCAACTCCAACCTGGTCCCCAAGTGGGCCACCTGGGAGTATTTTTTCGAGCTCGACAGGAAGGGGCTCATGATGTTCGGCCAGATGACGGCCGGTTCCTGGATCTATATCGGCTCCCAGGGCATCGTGCAGGGGACCTACGAGACCTTCGCCGAGGCCGTGCGCCAGCACTACGACGGCAAGCCCCGGGGACGCTGGCTGCTCACCGGCGGACTCGGCGGCATGGGCGGGGCGCAACCGCTGGCCGCGGTGTTCGCGGGGCTGTGCTGCCTCGCGGTGGAAGTCGATCCCGCGCACATCGACAAGCGCCTGGAAACGGGTTACCTCGACCGCAAGGCCGAATCGCTGGACGCGGCGCTGGGCATGATCCGCGATGCCCTGGACAAGGGCGAGGCGATTTCCGTGGGGCTGCTCGGCAACGCCGCCGAAGTCTATGACCATATCCTCGCCGGCGACATGCATCCCGACCTGGTGACCGACCAGACCTCGGCCCACGATCCGCTGAATGGCTATATCCCCGTTGGCTTCGATCTTTCGCAGGCGGCAGAATTGCGCGAATCCAATCCCGAAGAATACGTGCGCCTGGCCAAGGATTCGATGGCCCGGCAGGTGCGGGCCATGCTGGGCTTTCACGAGCGCGGCATTCCCACCTTCGATTACGGCAACAACATCCGCGCCATGGCAGCCGATGCCGGCGTCGACAACGCCTTCGATTTCAAGGGCTTCGTGCCCCTCTACATCCGTCCGCTGTTCTGCGAGGGCATGGGGCCGTTCCGCTGGGCCGCGCTCTCGGGCGATCCCGAGGACATCTACAAGACCGACGCCAAGGCCAAGGAACTGTTCCCCGAGAAGACGCATCTGCACCGCTGGCTGGACATGGTGCGCGAGCGCATTCATTTCCAGGGGCTACCGTGTCGCATCTGCTGGCTGGGCTACGGCGAGCGCCACAGGTTGGGCCTGGCATTCAACGAGATGGTGCGCAACGGCGAGTTGAAGGCGCCGATCGTGATTGGCCGCGACCACCTCGATGCCGGTTCGGTCGCCTCGCCCAACCGCGAGACCGAGGCCATGCGCGACGGCTCCGACGCCGTGGCCGACTGGCCGCTGCTCAACGCAATGCTGAACACGGCAAGCGGTGCCTCGTGGGTGAGTTTTCACCATGGCGGCGGCGTCGGCATGGGATACGCATTGCACGCAGGCGTGGTGATCGTCGCCGATGGTAGCGAGCGGGCCGAACGCGCGCTGACCCGCGTACTTGTGAACGACCCCGGTACCGGTGTGATGCGCCATGCCGATGCCGGTTACGACAAGGCGATCCGGGTGGCCGGCGAGCGCGGGCTTGATCTGCCTATGATTACCGGCGATTGAGTCCTGCCGCAAAAACCGTAATTTCGTCCCTGCATATCGGCCTGAGGGACTCCCGGCCCTGAATCCCGTGCATTGATGTTGCCTGCGCCAGCAGGTATTCTGTCGCGAAGCTTATGGCGGTGAAGGGCCTATCGTGGTTGATGATCCGGGAACGAGAAGTATTGAAGGCACGCGAATGGCCGCCAGGGCCGGATTTTGCCTTCCCGCGGCGAAAATCCCGCCTTCACCATGAAATGCCCCACCTGCAAGGCCCCGCTGGTCGTCGTCGAACGCGAGTCGATCGAGGTCGACTGGTGCCCGGAGTGCCACGGAGTGTGGTTCGATGCCGGCGAGCTTGAATTGTTGGCTGCCAAGGCGGGGAAAAATCTGGAACCGGGAATGATCGGCCGACCGGCCGGCAAGGTGGAGGAGGCGCGGCGGCGCTGCCCCCGGTGCCGGCACAAGATGGAGAAAGCGGCGCCATCGGACGACGACACACTGTTGCTCGATCGCTGCAAGGCGCATGGATTGTGGTTCGATGCCGGTGAACTGGGTTCCTTGATGCGCCGACTCGAGGGGCAGAGTGATGCAGCCGCCGTCGTGGGTTTCCTGAACGAAACCTTTACCCGTCCCGCAGCGGGCGATACTCAAGCATATTCAAAGGAGTCAGGCACATGATTGGATTATGGATCGTTATCGCGATCGTCGTTCTGTTGGTTCTCTACTTCATCGCCCAGTACAACGGGCTGATCAATCTGCGTAACGAGACAAAGAATGCTTGGGCGCAGATAGACGTGCAGCTCAAGCGCCGCCACGACCTCATTCCGAACCTGATCGAGACGGTTAAGGGCTACATGAACCATGAACGCCAGACGCTCGAGGCCGTGACGCAGGCGCGCACCCAAGCGGTCAATGTGACCGGCGGCAGCGTGGCCGAACAGGCGCAGGCCGAGAATGCGCTGTCCAAGACGCTGCGTTCCCTGTTTGCCGTTTCGGAGAATTACCCCGACCTCAAGGCAAACCAGAATTTTCTCGCTTTGCAGGAGGAACTGACTTCGACTGAAAACAAGATCAGTTTCGCGCGCCAGTTTTACAACGATGCGGTCATGAAACTGAACAACAAGATAGAGATGTTTCCCTCCAACATCGTGGCCGGCATGGCCAACTTCAAGAAGGCCGACTCGTTCGAACTCGAGGCGCCCGCCGAGCGCGAGGCGCCCAAGGTCAGTTTTTCGAGCTGAGACGGGTAGATGTTCGAACTGATCCGGGCGAACAAGCGTCGTGCTGTCATTCTGGTGACGGTGATGGTGATACTGCTCGGCACGCTCGGGTACGGGCTGGGGCTCGCCTTCTGGCACCGGCCTCTGGCCGGGCTGGCAATCGCATTGGTGGTCTGGAGTGTTCTGGCCCTGATGACCTGGTTCCAGGGCGATGCGATGATCCTTTCCGCGAGCGGCGCCCGCCGCATCGAGAAGAAGGATCATCCGGTGCTTTTCGACGTGGTCGAGGAAATGACCATAGCGGCCGGTTTGCCGAAAACGCCCGAGGTCTACATTCTCGATACGGAGGCGCCCAACGCATTCGCCACCGGGCGCAGTCCCGAGCGCGCCAAGATTGCCGTCACGGCCGGACTGCTGGAGCGCCTGAACCGCGACGAACTGCAAGGAGTGATCGGACACGAGATCGGTCATGTCGCCAACCGCGACGTGCTGTACATGATGTTCGCGACCGTCATGCTCGGCGCTATCGTCATGCTTGCCGATGTCGGCTTCTATACGTTCCTGTTCGGCGGTGGTGCTGGCGGGCGTCGCACCTCATCGAGTGGCGGAAACGGCGGACAGGCGCAGGCGATCATGATGGTGGTGACCCTGGTGCTGGTCATCTTGGCGCCTATCCTGGCGCAACTGCTGTATTTCGCGCTGTCCCGCCGTCGTGAATATCTTGCCGATGCATCTTCCGCACGCTACACCCGCTACCCGGAGGGTCTGGCCAGCGCGCTGCAGAAAATTTCTTCCAACACCATTCCGATGCCGCATGCCAACCGGGCGACGGCCGGACTTTATATCGCCAACCCCCTGAAGACGAGTGCGCGGGGGATGAGCGACCTGACCAGCACGCACCCCCCGATCTCGGCCCGCATTGCGGTACTGCGTGCCATGAGCGCCGACACCAGCTATGCGGGCTACGACACGGCTTTCAAGCAGATCAGCGGCCGGGCCGTGGGCGTGGTGCCCTTTGGCGCGGCCCGGGATTCGACGCCGACTCCGGCGCGCGCGCCTTCGCCGGCGGGTGATGCCTCGAGTACGCCCGCTACCCGCCGGCGTGAAACCACCAATGCCCTGTGGAGCGCGCAAGATTATCGTTTCATCAGTTGCCCGTGCGGCACCACGCTCAAGGTGCCGCCGCATTTTCCCAAGAACACGGTCACCTGCCCCAATTGCGGGCGTGACCACTTACTTGCAAATGAACGCTGATTCAGGCGTGCATTTGTGGTCCGTTCCCGTGGCGCGAGACGCCGCCATCCCCGGTTTCATCAACAGGAAGTAGTCATGTCCAATCAAAGTCTTCCGGTATCCCGGACGCGCTCGTTCAGCACCGTCTTTCTCATCGAGATGTGGGAGCGCTTCGGCTACTATGGCATGCAGGCGCTCATCGTGTACTACATGGTACAGCGTCTCGGTTTCTCCGACGACCGCGCCAATCTGACCTGGGGCGCCGCCGCGGCGCTGATCTACGTTGCGCCCGCCATCGGCGGCTGGATCGGCGACAAGATCCTCGGCACCCGGCGCACCATGCTGACCGGCGCGGCCGTACTCGGCCTGGGCTATGCGCTCATGGTGGTGCCCAACGTCGGGGCGCTGTTCCTGTTCTTCGCGCTGGGTGTGATCGTGGTTGGCAATGGCCTGTTCAAGGCCAACGCCGGCAACCTGGTGCGCAAGATCTACGAGGGCGACGACAGCAAAATCGACAGTGCCTTCACCATTTACTACATGGCGGTGAACATCGGTTCCATGGTGTCAATGCTGCTAACTCCCTGGATCAAGGATTACTTCAATCAGCACTTCGGGCACGGACTGGGCTGGCATGCCGCCTTTGCCGTGTGCTGCGTGGGTTTGATCGTCGGGCTGGGCAACTACTTTGCGATGCGTCACACGCTGGATCACATCGGATCCGACCCCGACCGTCAGCCCTTTGCCTGGAAAAAGCTGAGCGCCGTGATCATTGCCGGTGTGGCCGTGGTCTTCCTCTCTGCCTTTATTCTCAATTATGAAACGGTAGCCCGCATTTTCGTTTATGCGGCTGCGATCGCCGTTCTGGGGATCTTCGCGTACTTGATAACGAAGAGCAGTCACGAGGAACGTTCCGGGTTGATCGTTGCGTTGGTACTGACGCTGGAAACCGTGCTGTTTTTCATTTTCTACCAGCAGATGTCCACGTCGATGAATCTGTTCGCGTTGCGTAACGTGGACTGGAGCCAGTACCTGTTCGGTTGGCACCTGTTCACTTGGAAGCCTGCCCAGTTCCAAGCCCTCAATCCGATCTGGATTTTCATCTTGAGCCCAATATTGGCCGTGATATACAACCGTGCGGCGCGCAACAACAAGGATCTGTCCATTGCCGGCAAGTTCGCGCTCGGCTTCGCGATGGTAGCGCTCGGTTTCTTCACCTACGGCTTGGCCGGACATTTCGCCGTTGACGGCAAGGCTTCTTCCTGGGTGATGATCGTCGGCTATGGCTTCCAGTCGCTTGGCGAACTGTTGGTCAGCGGCCTCGGCCTGGCATTCGTCGCCCGCTACGTGCCGGCCCGCATGGGCGGCTTCATGATGGGCGCCTATTTCGTGGCCGTCGGTATCTCGCAGTACCTGGGCGGCCTGGTCGCGACGCTCGCGAGCGTGCCGAAGAACATGACCAACCCGGTGCACAGCCTGCCCATCTACACGGCCCTGTTCAACAAGTTGGGCTACGCGGCCGTTGTTTGCGTGGTCATCGCGATGGTGGTGCTGCCCTGGATGCGCAAGCTCTCGGCCGCGCACTCGCAGCACCAGTCGAATGCCGGCGATGCATAAAGCTTGCTGAGCGTCGGTTCGGGCTGAGGGGCGTTCACACCCCTCAGTCTTTTGTGTTTCCTGCCAGCCAGCGGATCTGGTAGAGGTCCAGTCGCCGGTCGCGAAAATTCTGCACCGAGCCCTCGTTGCGCAAGCGCCGAAGGCGGTTGAGGTCAAGGTCCGCGATCAGGGTCATCTCCGTATTGGGCGTGCTTTCTGCGACAATCCCGTCGTGCGGGAAGGCAAAGTCGCACGGGGCGAACACGACCGACTGCGAGTACTGTATATCGGCGTTCTCGACCTTAGGGAGGTTGCCGACGTTGCCCGTGATTGCCACATAGCATTCGTTTTCCACCGCGCGGGCCTGGGCGCAGGCGCGCACGCGCAGGTAACCGTTCTTGGTGTCGGTCCACAGCGGCACGAAGAGGATGCGCATTCCCTGTTCCGCGAGGATTCGCGAAAGCTCGGGAAACTCGCAGTCGTAACAGACCAGGATGCCGATTTTTCCGACGTCGGTATCAAGCACCTTCAGTTCATTGCCGCCTCTGAC
>JBAUSV010000074.1:0-13411 GCA_049581885.1 Gammaproteobacteria bacterium
ACGAGAGGACCGGAGTGGACGTACCTCTGGTGTTCCGGTTGTCACGCCAGTGGCATTGCCGGGTAGCTATGTACGGAAGGGATAACCGCTGAAAGCATCTAAGCGGGAAGCCCACCCCAAGATTAGATCTCCCTGGGTACTTGATACCCCTGAAGGGTCGTCGAAGACTACGACGTTGATAGGCCGGGTGTGGAAGTGCAGCAATGCATGAAGCTAACCGGTACTAATTGCCCGTGAGGCTTGGTCATATAACACCCAAGCACTTTGAAACAGCGTAATGATGTGCGTAATCGTTTAAGCGTCAACAACTTTCCAGTATGCCGGTGAGCGCCGAAAGGGGCTTGCCGCACCGAATTGCCTGGTGGCCATGGCGAGTGGGTACCACCCGATCCCTTTCCGAACTCGGAAGTGAAACTGCTCAGCGCCGATGATAGTGTGGGGCTCTCCCCATGTGAAAGTAGGACACTGCCAGGCATTTATTCGAAACCCCGGTCGATCTTTCGGCCGGGGTTTTTTATTGCTCGGCGGCCCGGCCGGGGTGCGGGAAATGGCGGACGGGATAGGCTATGCTTTTAGCGCTGCCGAAGATGCCGTACCCCGGGAGGTCTCAATGCGCTGGCGCTATCCATTGCTTGTAATGCTGAGTCTGCTCGTTCTAGCTGTAACCACCTGGAATTGCATGCTGACGGTCAACATGTCGAGCGTGCCTTTCTCGCTCAAGCGCATTGGCAGCCATACGGCGCGCATTACGCGTTTGCGCAACATGCCGTTGCCCGCTGGCCTGCATATCGGCGACCGGGTGGACCTCGGCCGCCAGGATAACGCGACACGACTGACGCTACTAGCGGTCAAGGAAGAGGCTAACGTGCGCCCCGGTGGGCAGTTCGCCTTCGTCCTGACACACTTCAACGGTGCCCATACTACCGTGGAGGTCCCCGTCCGCCATCTCATCGCAGTGCCCGAGCTGCGCGTGTCCATCGGCCTCGGTGTGTGCTTTTACCTGTTGATCGGTTTTGCCGCGTTGTTGACCCTGTGGCGTGGGCGCGGCCTGGCGGGCTGGGCCATTGCCGGCTGGGCCACCGCCTTTCTGTGCGGCATGGCGGTGACCCTGGTACCGGCCGAGGGCCTGTCGGTTCTGCTCCTGGGCGGGATTGCCCAAGTGTTTTTTCTGCTGGCCCGCGTCGGATTCTTCGTTCTCGCCGACGTGTTGGTGGGTCCGGTGCTCGCTCCCGGTCTGAGGCGCGGTTTGCGGTGGGTGTTCGCGACCCTGCTTCTCGTGGGGTTCGGCTACGAGCTGACCTATCCCCTCCTGATGGTCTTCAATGCCGTGTTGCTGCCGGGCATGCTGGGCATGCTGTGGGTGCTTCCGTATGCGCTCTGCGTACTCATGCTGTTGGTGGGCTACCGTAATGTGGCAATCGAGGCGCGTCAGCGGCTACGCTGGATATTCTGGAGCGCCATCGTACTCGTCTTCGGCATCTCGCTGAGCAACGAGGCCTACCTCGGCTATCCGCAGTCCTACATGATTGAGGTGGCCGCCTACGTAATCGCACTCGTTGGACTGCTTTACGCCGTGTTGCGCCATCGTGTCGTGGACATGTCCTTCATCGTCAACCGGGCGCTGGTCTACAGCGCCACGCTGACGGTGGTAGTGGCCGTGTTTACCCTGCTGCAGAGCTTTCTAGAGAACCTCGCGCTATCCCATAACGAAAGCCTTGCGTTGGAACTGGGTGTTCCGCTGATTCTCGGTTTTTCACTTGAGGCGCTACGCAAGCGGCTTGAGCGGATCAGCGAGCAGTTGTTTTTTCGCCGTAAGTTCAACGCCGAGAAGGCTTTGAACGATTTTGCCCATCACTGTGGATTCATCGAACATCCCGATCACCTGCTGGAAAGAGCCCTGCAGGCACTGTCCACGCATGCGGGAGCGCCGTCGGTGGCGATCTACTGGCGCGATGCCGCTGGCTATGAACGCCTGGCTGAAACCGGGGAGGGCTATTATCCGCTGCGTCTCGATATTGACGATCCTGGCGGCGTAGCGCTGCGTGCCGAGCGCGCTATATGCGACCTGGAATTACTTGGGAGCGACCTGGGGACGGACGGGCTGGCGGCGCCGATGATGGTCCACGGCGAGTTGATGGGACTGGTGGCCATCCGCAACCGTCCCGGCGAACATTACCCTGCCAACGAGCGGGGTTTGCTGGAGCATGTCATCCAGGCGGTCTGCGCCGCCCTCTATGCCCTGCATGCACGGGAAAATGCGCGATTTATTGAAACTCTGGCAGAGGGTGGATTCGACGCTGTCGAAGCCACGTTGCGAGCCCGGGCCCTTGCCCAACCGGGATAACCGTTCCGCGGGTACTTCTCGATATTCTCCATGCCGGATTCCGTGCATGCCCCCTCGCTCAGTCAGGTTGAGTTGCCAACATTTCTGACAAATTTGTCAGAAAGCAGACGCGATTGGCACCTTCATGATTGGATGAAATAGCTTCATACCGGGCTTTTCAAGTATCCAGGTGCCACAAGCACAACAAACTCTAAATTGGCACGAATCTTGCTGCATTTGAGCGTGGGACATTGTCCTACCGAGAGCAAACCCCGAAACCTGCCCTTGAAGGAGGGCTCAGGGAGAGCAGGGAAGCTCGTTTTTACAAGTGGCTCCGCAAGGAGTGTTTTGTTTATTTCAGGAGTATAGAGATGATCAAGTCTATTCGTTTCAAAGCCTTTGGGATCGCGGCGCTTGGTGCCGCTGTTGCGATACCGCTCGCCTTAGTGGCGACGCCCGCGCAGGCGTCAACGGCCACTACGACCTTCAATGTGACGGCCACGGTGACGTCCAATTGCAATGTCACCGCGACCAATCTCGCCTTCGGCAGCTACAACGTGCTCGACACGGCTGTATTGAACGGCACCAGTACGGTCGCGGTCAATTGCACCAAAGACACGCCCTTTACGGTGGCCCTCGATGCCGGCGGAAATGCGGGGGGCGCCACGAATTTCTCTGCTCGAGCCATGTCGAATGGAGCTACCACCCCCTCGTTGCTGGACTATCAGCTCTATACGAATAGTGCCGGCTCGACCGTGTGGGGTAACGGTACCCAAAGTTCGAGCACTATGTCCGGTACAGGCACGGGTCCGGGCAGCCCCGTTAATGAAACCGTGTATGGGCAGATTCCTGCTGGACAGAACGTTCCGGCCGGGAGCTACACAGATACTGTCAACGTGACCGTCAGCTATTGACCGGTTCGTCCTTCATCTAAGGGTGACATAGAAAGCGGAACGAAGCGGCCTCGGGATTGAGGCCGCTTCAGTCCGCGACGGAGGAGTTATGTATAAAATCATACTGTCGAGCTTGCTGTTGCCGTTCGCCGTTGCTACGTCTTGGGCCGGCTCGTTCGCGGTGAACCCGGTCCGGCTCCACTTGTCGACTGTACAGCCTACGGCCGTGCTGCACGTGACGAACGAAGGTAAAACGCCGACCGTGGTGCAGCTTTCGCTGTTCATTTGGTCCCAGGCCGGCGGCAAGAATGTATATACACCCACCCGAGCGCTCTTGGCTACGCCGCCGATTTTTACGCTTCGGCCCGGCGCGGAACAGATTGTTCGCGTGGGTCTGCGCGTCAAGCCGGAGGCGCATCGCGAGCTGACCTACCGACTGTTCATGACCCAGGTGCCACCGAAACCACTGCCCGGATTTCGCGGCTTGCAGGTCGTCCTGCGCATGAGCTTGCCGATTTTCGTTGCGTCGCAATCCGGCACCGCCGTGCCCAAACTGTTGTGGCGGATTCAGCGTTTCGGCAACGACCAGGCGAAGTTGGAGGTTACCAATAACGGCGCCGCGCACGCGCAAGTGTCGGATCTGGAAGTCGCGGCAAGCGCCACGGGGCCTGCCTTGGCGAAGCCCGCGATCGGTAACGGATACGTTTTGCCGGGTGCGAGCCGGATCTGGAAATTCAAGCTCAAGAATTCCGTAAAACCCGGGCAATACCTGGTACTACGCGGCAAGACGCAGCGGGGCGCCTTCAACGAACGCCTGAACCAGAGCCAGTAAGACTGGGGGCACATTGTGAGAGGATGCGAGCGCACTACGAATGGATTTACATGGTGGCAACGTGGTGGCGTCAAACTCTGGCTGCTGGCAATCATAGCGCTCATGTTCGTTGTGTCGCTCGGATGTAGTGCGCTGCAGCTGAAAGCCGTCTCACGGGCTCAGAGTAAGGCGCCAATGCCTGCCTCGATGGCAACACCTGCACGATCCGTTTCCTCCCGCGGCATCGCGGCGACTACCGCACCGAACCCACCCACGTCTGTGTGGACCGTTCCCCGGCACAGAAAAAAAGCCCCCGTACCGGTAACAGTAATACCCTTACGGGCGGAGTTGTCTCGCGGCAAGGCGGCGGGCGTCACCACCACGGCCGCGCCGGTGAGTAGCGTGCTTCTATCGCGTCCCGCCATACCGCCAGAGTCGGCGGTAACGGCACCGTCTTCCGATGCGCTGCCAAAGCCATCCGTTCTGTCTCAGCGGTCGGCGGCTCCATCCGGCGAATCGGCGGCTATGACCACGAACCCGCAGGAGCAATTGTTGGCAGTTACCGTAAATAATCAGCCGCTGCATGAGACCGATCTATTCCTGCGTCTTGGCGCAAACAGCGCGACTGCGCTGTTTGCCAAAAGGGCGGACCTCAAGCGCTGGCGTATACATGTGCCAGCCGTCTCGGGCTACACCTATCAAGGCGACACGTTCTATTCGCTCGGTGCCATTCCCGGTCTGAGGTATCACGTAGATCAAAGCACCCAGACGCTCTACATCATGGCGTCTGCGAGTGCTTTCAACGGCACGATCGTGGATGGTTTAATTCCGCAAAACCCCAAGGCGCAACCCACGCCGTGGGGCGGGTTCTTTAATTACGATCTGCTCGGCACGCACGTCACCGGCAACACGCAGGTTAACGGCCTGTTCGAGGTGGGACTGTTCAACGACTGGGGCGTGGGCACCAGCAGTTTTCTTGACCAGAACATCGGGCGTTCAGGCTCGCATCTGATCCGGCTCGATACCGCCTGGCGCCACGACGACCCCGCTGACATGACCACACTGACACTGGGTGACAGCATTACCCGCGGCGGCCTCACGGGACTCGATGTGCGCCTCGGCGGCGTGCAATACGGCACCAACTTCGAGACCCGCCCGTATTTCGTGACCTTCCCCATGCCGGGGCTGAGCGGCTCGACGGCGTTGCCCTCCACGGTGGATCTGTACGTGAACGGGCTCCTTAAAAGTTCGCAGCAGGTGCCGTCGGGGCCGTTTTCCGTGCCTGCCGTACCGGTGGTCACCGGACCCGGCGAGGCTACCCTGGTGGTACACAATGCACTCGGACAGGCGCGGGTGATTACCACCTCGTTTTATACCAGTTCCAGCTTACTGAAGCCGGGCCTGAACGACTATTCCTTTTCCGTCGGTAAGCTGCGCGAAAATTACGGACTGGACAGTAACGGCTACAGTAACTTTGCCGCTACCGGCCTGTTCCGGCATGGCTTTACGCGGCATTTTACGGGTGAAGTGCACGCCGAGTTTTCCAACGTGGTGCGCGATGTGTCGCTGGGCGCGACGTTCGCCGATACGCGTACGGGCGCCATCGATATGGCACTGGCTGTCAGCAACAGTGGACTCGGCAGCGGTGTACTCGGCCGTTTAGGTCTGCAGCACCAGTGGAAGAGTTTCAGCTTGGGCGGCGACGTCCAGCTCGCGAGTCCGCGCTTTACCGAGCTTGGCTACAATGGAATGCCCGTGCCACGTAAGCAAATTTCAGCCACGGCAGGCTTGGCGCTTGGGCCGGCCGGTTCGGTGTACGGCTCCTATCTCGATCAGGATAGCCCGCTGTTCGGGCACACGCGCCTGATCACGGCGGGTTATTCGGTCAGTGTCGCGCAAGTCGGCTTTTTCAATATCAATGCCTTTCACGCCCTGAGCGGCACGAGCAACAACGGTGTGAGTTTCACCTTCACCATGCCCTTCGGCACACGCTCCAACGTGAGCACCGGTGTGAGCTATCAGAACGGTAACACGCGCGGTTATGTGCAGGTGCAACGCAGTCTGCCTGTCGGTACCGGTAGCGGCTATCGTGTGAGCACCGAGGTCGGTCCCGATCCTGCGACCCAGGCCGAGTACGATTACCAAAACGCTGTCGGCACCTACCGTATGGGCGTACAGAACATAGGCGGAACCACCGGCTATCAAGCCGAAGCCAGCGGCGGCCTGGCCTTTATCGGCGGCGGCGTCTATGCTTCGCGCCACATCGACGGGGCCTTTGGCCTGGTGAAGGTGCCGGGTCTTGCCGGGGTCACGATTTATGATCAGAATCAGCCCGTGGCGACCACCAATCGGTCTGGCGACGCACTCATCCCGCGCCTGCACCCCTATCAGAACAACCCGCTGCGCCTGGGGGTAAAAAATCTGCCGCTCGGTGCCCAGGTCACCACGCTAAAACTGGATGCCGTACCACGCTACCGAAGCGGTGTGGTGGAGACTTTCCCGGTGACCAACACACACGGCGCGACGTTCACCGTGCATCTGGCCGACGGCAAGGATTTGCCGGCCGGTGCCACAGTGCATATCGTCGGCCACAGCCAAACCTTCCCCGTCGGATTGAACGGCGAGGTCTACTTGACGGGGCTTTCCGCCCACAATTTCGTGGAGGCCACATGGGACCATCAAACTTGCCGCTTCATCGTCGCCATGCCGCAAAGCAAGGATCCAATTCCCGATCTCGGTACCTTCAAGTGCGAAGGGGTTCACCTGTGAGGCTTAAGAGTACATTACGCCGGGTTTTAGCACTGTGTGTGCTATTCGCGCCTCAAGGTTTCATAACGGCGATGGCGGGCGGCGCGTTGCCCTTGATCGTCAATCCGGCCGGTCCGGCACCGTCATCGTTGCTTCAATCTCCATTTGCGCGGGCGAATCGGTCTTGTAGTGTCAACGCAGGGAATCTGGCGTTCGGCAATTACAACCCCTTGAGTGGCAATACGGCTACCACATCGGCTATCTTCACCGTGAGGTGCAACCGGTACACCAATGTGGCCATCACCTTCAGCAGCGGACAAAGCGGTACCTACACTACACGCTACATGAAGGCGGGCAGCACAGATCAACTGGATTACAACATTTATACTGATACGACTTACACTGGAGTCATTGGCGATGGCACCAATGGCACCTACTACTACTATGGGACGGCGGGGCCGGGCGGAGGCTATGCATACTATTACGGTTTGGTGCCCGCTAGCCAGAACGTAAGCCCCGGCAGTTATTCCGACATCATCACCGTGACCGTGACCTATTAGTTTTTGCAGAATGGCGTGATTCCGATTAAGTTGGTGGCGGGGCGGTCAGACCGTCGGTCGGATTGTAGAAAAAGCCGAGGGCTACGTAGCGCGAACCCCGGGTGACGTCGGTTGCTTCGTGCAGCAGAGAGCAAGAGAATACGATGGCGCCGCCGCGGGGAGGACGATATAGCGTTTCTCCAAATTCCGGGAATTGTAGGGCGCCGCCGTCGTAGTCGCCGGTGTTGAGATTGATCGTCATCGCAAAGCGGCGGTAGTCGGTATCGCGCGTTTCGTTGTCGCGGTGTGGGCGGAAGTAGCCGCTCCCGGTGTCGTAGCGCACCAGTTTAAACGGCTCATGATGCGTAACCACGTAGTGAAAGCACTTGCGGATTTCCGGCAGTACCCGTGCCGCCATGGCCTGTTCGATTTCGCGGGTGAGCGCGGGATCTTCGAGACGCATGTCCCGGCGTTGCTTGATATCGGGGTCAGGGCGCCACGCAGGTTCGGGGCCGGACAGGTCGAGCACGCCCGAGGGGTGTGTCTTGGATTGATCGAAGTGGGCAATTAGGCGCCGGCACAGTCCGGCATCGAATACGTCGGGGATTATGAGCACGGGCGCGGTGGCTCTGCGCGGCACGTTTGCGTCGGATCGCGGAGCCGGCTTCGGTGCCTCCAGGTGGGCGTCCAACCGGCTTATCTCCGCAGGCTGGATGCGGCCGCTGTGAAGCACCCGGGCCGCCTTGTCGGTCACGGCCCAGGTCGGCCGGCGTTCGTCGCCCAGTTCTTCCGCATCCCGCAGCACGGCGATGCGCACCCCGTCGTGCGCCAGTGCAACGACGTCCTCGCCATGCGTGGTGGGGGGCAGCAGGACGACCCGCATGGGCGGTTGGGCCTGGCGGCTTCCCAGCTCCGTCAGTCGTTTGACGGCCTGCCGCAATTTGGGGCTCGCCGGGCGCGCAATACAGAGGACCACCGCCGCGCGGCCTTCGATCATGCTGCGCAGGTCGGTAGGCCGGCCGTTATCGTCGCGTACCGGCCACGCGGGTACCAGTGCACCGGGGGCGAAAATGCGATCAGTGGTGTCGACAGCGCTTTGCGGCATGCGGGTGAGGGCTTAAAATGAGTACACAGTATCGCCCGAGAGCCCTTCGTCTGCAATGGGAAGTCCAGTGCAAGCACAGACCGTGGCCCCGAACGTGAGTCAGATTACAGATACCGTACTTATGGTGCGCCCGGCTGCGTTTGGGTTCAATCCCGAAACCGCGGTGACCAACCGATTCCAGCAGAAGGGAGGTAGCGAGATCGACATTGCCGAAGCGGCAAGGCGCGAATTTGACGGACTGGTGAATGCGTTGGAGAAAGCGGGGGTGTCCGTCATCGCGATGGAGGATAAGCCGGAGCCGGTCAAGCCGGATGCGGTGTTTCCCAACAACTGGTTTACCACGCATGCCGATGGTACGGCTGTCCTCTATCCTATGCTCAACCCGAATCGCCGGGTGGAACGACACCGGGAGTGGATTGAGTCGCTGGCAAAGTCACATGGACGCCGCCTGAATGCGGTGCTTGATCTGTCCTACTGGGAGCGGCAGGGTTTGGCACTGGAAGGCACCGGCTCGCTCGTTCTCGACCGCGTTAACTGCGTGGCCTATGCTTGTCGCGCTCCGCGTACGGCCCCGGAACCGTTGGCGCAGTGGGCGACCCTCATGGGCTATACGACACATGGTTTCGGTGCCGTGGACCAAGCTGGCGTGGCGATTTATCACACCAACGTGATGATGGCTCTGGGCCAGGGGTTTGCCGTGGTGGCGCTCGATGCGGTGCCCGATAAACGTGAGCGTAAGTGTCTGGTGGAGAGTCTTGAAGCGGGTGGTAACGAGGTTATCGCGCTCAGTCAGCAGCAGATCGCCGGTTTTGGGGCCAATGTACTGCATCTGGCCGGTAGTGCAGGGCCGGTTGTCGCGATGTCGGATCAAGCGCGGGTGAGCTTGACGGGTGAGGCCCTGCGGCGTCAGGAACGGCACGGCAGTATAGTTTCCGCGCCGATTCCTACCATAGAGCAGTGTGGTGGCGGCAGTGTGCGCTGCATGATTGCAGAGATATTTCTGCCTCTGTTCTGAGCGTGTGGCGGAGTGGCCGCTGGCAACATCGAGAATATTCACTATAATATGCACAACAAAGCTGGTGCGTGCGCGCCAGCTCTTTTTTCGCCCCAGCGGAGAGTGAATGATGGCCAGTCAACACCGGGTTCTGATGTGCGCCCCCGATTTTTTTACCGTGGATTACGCGATCAATCCGTGGATGGTTGCCGGTGAGGGTGCTGTTTCGACCAGGCTTGCCATGACGCAGTGGAAAACATTACATGATGCACTGGTGGAGGTGGCGGAAGTGGCTTTATTGCCGCCGGTCGATGGGCTGCCGGATATGGTTTTCACCGCCAACGCCGGGGTGGTGTACGGCAAGCGTGCCATAGTGAGCCGCTTCGAGTTCGACGAGCGTCGCGGCGAGGAAGTGCATTTCCGCCGCTGGTTCGAAAACCACGGCTTCGAAATCGTGGATTGGCCCGAGGATCTCATTTTCGAGGGCGCCGGTGACGCTCTGGTCGACCGCGGCGGTCCCAGGGTGTGGGCGGGCTACGGCCAACGCACCGAGCAGGCGGCGCACGAGGAGCTGGCCAAGTTCTATCCCGACCGCGAACTGATTTCCATGCGTCTGGTCGATCCCCGTTTCTACCATATCGATACCTGCCTGCAGCCGCTCGAAGGTGGATACCTGCTGTATTACCCGGCTGCCTTCGACGACACCGGGCGCGCTGAAATCGAGCGGCGGGTGCCGGCGGACAAGCGCATTGCCGTGAGCACCGAGGAGGCGGGGGCGTTTGCCTGCAATGCAATCAATCTCGACAACCATATTGCGCTGAACCGACCCAGTTCGCGTCTGCAGGGCGCACTGGAATCGGCAGGATTCAGGGTCACGGGCCTGGATCTGAGCGAATTCCTCAAATCCGGCGGGTCTTCCAAGTGCTTGGTATTGCGCCTCGACGAGCCATGACAAGCCGTTGAAGTGTGTACATGCAGGTTGATTGAACCTGCTATGCGAACACGTTGAGCGCTCCGGGCAATATTTCGATTTCCAGATGCGTGGCTTCATCGGCGATCACCTCGCCGTCCAGATGCAGCGGCAGTGGCACCGTGCTGCGGATAGTGACCCGCCGGGTGCGCAGCGTGCTAATGGCTGGGTCGCCGATGTGATGGCCGGCGAGCACCTTGGGCAACAGGCGCAGGATATGCAGGCGGCCGAGCCCGCGTGCGGATACCAGTTCCAGGTAGCCGTCGTCGATCTCGGCGTCCGGGGCGATATGAAAGGCGCCGCCGTAGCAGCGTCCGTTGGCGGCGGCGATCAGCGTGATCGTTTGATGCAGCGTGCCCGTGTCGTGCTCGATCATCACGTGGGGCGTGGTATAGCGCAACAGGAGTGTGCGTGCGACCGCGAGCAGGTAGACGGCGTTGCCGTGCAGGTAGCGGATGCGCCGCGCTTCGCGCGACACCTGCGCGTCGAAGCCGATGCCGGCGCCGTTGGCGAAATACCGCATGAGGTTTTCCCCGTAACGGCAGCGCCCGATATCGACGGGCCGGGTATGCCCGTCCGCCGCACGCCGGCAGGCCTCTCGCCAATCGTTCCCATAGCCGAGCATTTTGGCGAAGTCGTTGCCTGTGCCGACCGGAATCAGTCCCAGCACTGGCCGGTTTGTTGCGCGCATCGCCCCGTCGACTGCTTCGCACCAGGTGCCGTCGCCGCCCGCCACCAGGATGCGTTCGTGCGTTTCCGCCAGGTTTTTTACCAGTCGCACTGCATCGAGTGGGGCGCTGGAATAGTGAGGTGTGCAGTTGAGACCGGATTCATGCAGTAGCTCTAGAATTTGGTTTGCCAACACTCGGCTGCTACCGCGGCCGGCCACGGGATTGACGATTATCGCGGTGCGCATTCCGTGTTGCGTTGTACTTGTGATTGTTCATCCGACTATAAACGAAATGCGAGGCGCAGGCATCAGTTGGATTGGACAATGCGGGTTCAAGCCATTACCCTTGGGCTGACTCCGGGCACCTGTGCCCAGTTGCCGTTGTTTTGTTGATTTGCAGCGGGTTGGTCGTTCGGTGTCATCCTTATAAACGCAGGGATATTAATGACCACCACGATAGCGCAGGCCCGCACGATCGATACCCATACACTGCATCGCGCCATTGGCGCTTCGGCCATGGGCAATGCCGTGGAGTGGTTCGATTACGGCGCCTATGCCTATCTGACGGATCATATTGCGAAAACCCTGTTTCCATCGGACACGAATGGAATTTTGTGGACACTCGTCGGGTTTGCCATATCGTTTCTGATCCGGCCACTCGGCGGCCTCTTTTGGGGGCCCATCGGGGATCGCATCGGCCGCAAGCGTGTACTGTCCATGACGATCATCATGATGGCCAGCGCAACGGCGTTGATTGCCTTTATTCCGGCTTACAAAACGATCGGTATCTGGGCGCCGGTCATCCTGTTCGTACTCAGGATTCTCCAGGGTTTTTCGGCCGGCGGTGAGTACGGCGGAGCGGCCACTTTCATGGCCGAGTACGCGCCAAAGAACCGGCGCGGCATGTATGGCAGTTTCCTCGAGGTGGGAACACTGACCGGGTTTACCGGTGCGGCGGCGATTGCCCTTCTTATGAGCACCGTGCTCGGTGATAGCGCAATGGCAACCTGGGGTTGGCGTGTTCCTTTTCTTGTTGCCATTCCTCTTGGGTACATCGGGATGTATCTGAGGACAAAAATGGAGGAAACCCCGGTTTTCCAGGAAATCGAACAGGAGGAAGAAAAGCAAAAGGAGAGCGTGTTCAGGATATACAAGAACCTTGTTACGACTTATTTCCGGTCCACGATGATCTTGTTTGGTCTGGTAATTGCGTTGAACGTGGTCGAGTACACATTCCTGACCTACACCCCGACCTATCTGCAGGATTCGTTGGGCATGAGCGAAAACCATGCGCTTCTGGTGCCCTTGTTCGGTCAGATAATGATGGCGATCCTGCTGCCTTTCTTCGGGCGACTATCCGACTCGGTCGGTCGTCGTCCGATCTGGTTGTTTTCCTGCATCGGCTTGATCGTCTTCGTGCTGCCCCTGTATATGTTGATGGGCACCGGGCTGGTCGGGGCCATTATCGGGTTCACTCTCATCGGTATTCTTTTTGCACCCCAGCTTTCGACAATCTCGGCGACCTTCCCCGCGATGTTCCCGACGATGGTCCGATACGCTGGCGTCGCTATTGCATACAACGTCTCCACTTCGCTTTTCGGCGGGACGGCTCCGGCGGTCACCGATCTTCTCAGTAAAGTGACCGGTAGCAATCTCATGCCGGCTTACTACATGATGGGCGCATGTGCGATTGGAGCTATAGCCGCCTTGTTTCTTATTGAGACGAAGGGCGTGTCCTTGCGCGGAACGGAAGTCCCGGGCACCGAGGCGTCCTTTGAAGAGCAGGAACAACTGGTGGAACGCGATGGCGTCTCGAGTTATTAAGGAGCCCCTGATCTATTCATGCGTTTGTATCTGAGTCCCACGTCGCCGTTTGCGCGCAAGGTCAAGGCCGCGTTGATCGAGAAGAATCTGTTCGGCTCGGTCGAGGAAGTGCGCGTTGATCCCTGGCAGAGCCCGGCGGAGCTGGTCGCGGTCAATCCGATGTCGCAGGTCCCCACGCTGGTGACCGATGACGGCACCGCACTCGGTAACAGCGACATGATCATCCAGTGGCTGGAGCGGACCTGGCCGGAGCCAGCCCTGCTGCCCCGGAGTTCCGCCGAGCTGGCCCGTGTCCTTTCCGTCGCGGGCCTGGCTCATGGCGTCATCGAGTCCGTGGTCTGTGTCGTCATCGAAAGGCGCAAGCCCCGCGAGCAGCAGAACGAGGCCATGATCGCGCGGCGACTGCAGGGCATCGAGCGTGTGTTGGGCGTGGTCGAAGAGCGCTTCGACGCCAGTCGCGAACGCTTTCAGCTCGACGGGTTGAACCTGGCCTGCGCCCTGGAGTATGTGGACCTGCGCGAGCCGGAATTCGAC
>JBAUSV010000075.1:0-8696 GCA_049581885.1 Gammaproteobacteria bacterium
CGGCGGTCGGATTCAGTCCGCCGATCAAAAAGCGGGTCAGGCGCTCGATCAGAACCGGCGTGTTGTCGTCTTCGCTGAGGTGCGAGCTGGCGATCAGACGCATGGTGTTCGGCCCGCTCATGCAGTAAGCGAGTGTGCCAACCATGAAATGCAGCCGCCAATACAGCTCGGTGGCATCCAGCGTTGGCAGGGTTGCGTGAAATGCGGCCTGGTAGCGATCCGATACGGGCTCGTAGAGCTTGCGCACATGGTCTTGCAGCGACTCGGTGGGCTCGGAGTAGGTGCGTCCGAGCAGACGGATGAAATGTTCGCCGCCGTGCGACCTGTCGCGCGACAGTTCAAGCGGCGGAGCGACAAAAGCCCGAATCAGTTCTGCGAGCGGCACCGGTGTGTGTCGGGTTTCCAGTGCGTCCAGTCGGCGTAGCCGTTCCGCGTTCATGGGCTTTAATCGGCGCTCGAATATCGCATATTCCAGCGCTTCCTTGGAACCGAAGTGGTAATGCACGGCGGCGAGATTCACGCCGGCTGCGGCCGTGATGGCCCGCAACGATGTCTGGCCCAGCCCCTGCTCGGCAAACAGCTGCTCGGCGATATCGAGAATGCGGTCGCGAGTTTCCATCGCGCAAATATACTCGGCCCAGGTGGTTCAGGCAAACGGATGTTTAGAACGTTTGAATGCTACGAGCTTGTCAGCCAGCAAGAAGACGTGGCGAAAATGGTTGCTTGCTAGGCAGCTTGTTGTGGCGGCAGCCGCGTGAGCAGAGGGCTGGTGCGCGGGAAATGCGCCTTCAGAAACTCCATCTGGTCGGCCAGGATGCGCCGTCCCTTGAGATAAATGTATTCCGCGTAGCTCGGTGTGAACGGAATGGCGATCAATTGCATGCCGGCTTCTTCGGGCGTGCGGCCCGCCTTGTGATTGTTGCAGCGCCGGCAGGCGGTGGCGAGATTGCGCCATTGATCATTGCCGCCCTGGCTTGCCGGGTGAATATGGTCGCGCGACAGATCCCGCGCGACGAAACGCTCCCCGCAGTACAGGCACAGATGGGCATCGCGCTTGAACAGGGCGGCGTTGGATACGGGCGGAATATAGCCTTCATTGAGGCGCTTGGCGGCGACGCTCTTGCCGTAGGTGGCGACGATGGAATGAATCTCGAGATGGCTGCGCAAACCGCTCGCGGCGTTGATGCCACCGTACAGGTCGAACAGCACCTGCCCCAAGGTGTAAGCCACCTGTTCCAAGCTGTACAGGCGCACCGCATCCTGATAGCCAATCCACTCCAGTGGCAGACCAGACGCATCCGTTCTGAGCACCTGTTGACCTAGATCCATCCCTCCGCTCACGCATGAGATGCGGTAAGCATGCGATGGACTCGGTGCAAAGTCAAGAACCGGACCGTTTGCTGAGGCGGGTTTATAGCGGTTGTACCTAGACGGTCAGTCCGATGTTGGCGCCAACCACCGAAAAAACCGGTATCAGCGCCAGCAACGAGGCAATGATCGCGTTTACGACCCACAGGTTGCGTTGCCGTATGCAGGCCAGTTCCACTGCTGCATCCAGGGCGGCGCCTGAGGCCTCGTTGACTCGTGATAGGGCGAACGCATACCCCAGCTGCACGATGGCGGATGGCAGGGAGACGATCAACCCGATGAAGCCACTGGTCAGAATGAGGTGAGCACGCTGCGGATTGGCATTGATTCCGATGATGCCGCCTATCACGGCAAGCAAGGTAATGAGACTGACAAGCAGGCTGCAGATGCCGATCAGATACATCCAGGGCCGCGTTCGGTTCAACGCATCAAGGGCGTCCTCATTGAGCAGTGGCATGATGGTTTCGTTCATGGGCAGGTCTCAGCGATGCAGCGCGGCGGCGAAAAACAAGCTCACAACTATGAGAATGAAACCTAGCATCAGCAAGCCCAGCACTACCGCGATCACGACGCCCTGAAAGCGCCAGTAGCTGTGCTGTGCCCCCAGGGCCATGACGATGTCTTCTGACCCGGGCTGCCATGGCGGTTTGATTCGGTCCAAGCGGCCTGCATAGCGCAGGGCCAGCCAACCGATCACGGCATAGATGATTACCATCGAAAGTCCGAAAACCACAATCATGCCGGCAGCGCCGTTTTGCGCGGCGGGAACAAGGTGACTCACCTGAAGGTTCTCGCGGAAATGACTCAGCAAGAAACCGGTCTGCACCAGTTTCAGCAGTGCAGCGACGACCATTGCGATGCCAGCAAAGCGAGCCCAGACTTGAGTGGAAGTCAGGGCTTGAATGGCGCGCGCAGACAAGGCAGGCGCAGTGGTTCCGTAGAGTGTAGTGGGTTCCATGGTTTCTTCCTTGTCCGGAATCATGCGGAATATCTGCCCAAGCTCGATCGGGTGCGCTAAAGTAACAGTCAGTCGCGGCTCGGACTGCTAATATTAAGGGCAAAAGGGATACGAAGTAGATTATGGCACTGCTATTTGTACCTCGCGAACAACGTGGCGACGAGAAACGGGTTGCGCTGACGCCGGCGCAAGTGGCGCGTTACCGTGCGCTCGGCATAGAAGTGGTCATCGAGCGCGGGGCAGGCACTGCGGCCGGGTTTACCGATGCGGCGTACCGTGAGGCCGATGCCAGAATTGCAGCCAAGCCGCTCTACGCCGAGGCCGATGCGGTGCTCACCGTGCGTGGTCTCGACGCCGAGGCGATCGCCGAACTCAAGCGCGGCGTGGCCGTGGTGGGGCTGCTCGCGCCCTATGCCGAGGATTTCCCAGTGGACGCCTATCGCAAGGCCGGTGCGCTCGCTTTTGCGCTGGAGAAGGTGCCGCGCATTTCACGCGCCCAGGCCATGGATGCCCTGTCTTCGCAGGCCGCAGTCGCGGGCTACCGCGCGGCCCTGCTCGCGGCCATCGAATTGCCGCGTTTTTTCCCCATGCTCACCACCGCAGCGGGTACGGTACGTCCGGCACGGGTGCTCGTTATCGGCGCCGGTGTGGCTGGGTTGCAAGCCATCGCCACTGCCCGCCGCCTGGGCGCTATTGTAGAAGGCTACGACGTGCGCGCCGCCGCACGCGAACAGGTCGAATCGCTCGGCGCCCGTTTCGTGGATGTTGGCGTGTCTGCTGAAGCCGAAGGCGGTTACGCCCGCGAGCTGACCGCAGAGGAAAAGGCGGAACAGGCCGAGGCGCTAGGACGTCACATCGCCAAATCCAATGTGGTGATTACCACCGCCGCGGTCCCCGGCCGGCCAGCGCCGAAAATCATCACGAAGCAAATGGTCGAAGGCATGGAGGCGGGCTCGGTCATCGTCGATCTGGCTGCGGTCGGGGGTGGCAATTGCGAGCTGACACAGCCCGGGAAAACGACCCGTCACAAAGGCGTGAGTATCCTCGGCCCTACCAATCCGGCCGCCGCGCTCGCCGGTCATGCCAGCGAGCTGTATGCGCAGAACTGCTACAACTTTGTCGCACCGTGGTTCGGAGAAGCGGGCGTTCTGGCGATCCCGGCGGACGACGAGGTCTACACCGCGAGCCTGGTTGCCGGTGAACTGCCGAGTGCGCCGACCCAACCCACCGATACCGATGCGGATCAGGAGGCGACATGATCTACGGCTTTATCGCGCTCTACGTCTTCATGCTTGCCGCTTTCGTTGGCTATGAAGTCATTTCCCGGGTGCCAAGCATTCTGCACACGCCGTTGATGTCGGGGTCCAACTTCATCCATGGCGTGGTCCTGGTCGGTGCGATCATTGCGCTCGGCACGGCGCATGGCACACTCGGACGCATCATCGGCTTCATCGCCGTGGTGCTTGCGATGGCCAACGTGGTTGGCGGCTGGGTCACCACCGAGCGCATGCTCGCGATGTTCAAGACCAGCAAAGAGCAGGGTTCCAAATGAGTTGGGTCATCCAGGTGGCGTACCTCATCGCCGCCGCACTGTTCATCCTCGGCCTCAAGCAACTGAGTTCGCCGCGTACCGCGCGCACCGGTTTCTACGTGGCCGGTGTCGGCATGCTGATCGCCGTGGTGGTCACCTTCTTCCTGCCCGGCGTGGGCGGTGTGACCAATATTATTCTCATTCTTGTCGCCATGGCGCTCGGTGGCGTGCTCTCCTGGGTATCGGGCAAACGTGTGCCGATGACGGCCATGCCGCAGATGGTTGCGCTCTACAACGGCATGGGTGGTGGTGCGGCGGCGGCGATTGCCGCGCAGGCGCTGGTGTTCGGTTTCGAGCAGGGCGCCCGCGGGGTGCTCGCCGTGGTGGGCGCGTTGATCGGTGCAATCTCCTTCTCCGGGAGCCTGATCGCCTTTGCCAAGTTGCAGGGCTGGATGACCGCATGGCGTTTCCGTGCGCAGAACGCGGTCAACGCGGCGGTACTCGTACTGCTGATCGTCTTTGCCGTGCTTTCGATCGTGTACGGTGGTGGCGTCTTCCTGTTCATATTCTTCGTCGTGGCGCTCGCCTTCGGCGTGCTGGTGACCGTGCCCGTGGGCGGCGCCGACATGCCGGTACTGATCGCCTTCTACAACGCCATGACCGGTCTCGCGGTCAGCTTCGAGGGCTATGTGTTCGGCAATCCGGCGATGATTATCGCCGGCATGATCGTCGGCGCCTCCGGCACGTTGCTCACGGTGTTGATGGCGCGCGCCATGAATCGCTCGCTGGCCAACGTCATGTTCTCACGCTTCGGCGAAACCGCTGTCGGCGGCGAGATCGAAGGCGAACTCAAGCCGACGAATGCCAACGACGCGGCGGCCATGATGGCCTATGCCGGCCACGTCATTATCGTGCCGGGCTACGGTATGGCAGTGGCCCAGGCGCAGCACAAGATCTGGGAATTCGTGAAGCTGTTGCGCGAACAGGGTGTGAAAGTTTCGTTCGCTATCCATCCCGTGGCGGGACGCATGCCGGGGCACATGAATGTGCTGCTCGCCGAGGCCGGCGTACCCTACGATCTCATTCACGACCTCGACGAAATCAACGGCGAATTCGCCAACACCGATGTCGCGCTCGTGATTGGCGCCAACGATGTAGTTAATCCCGCGGCGCGCAGCAACAAGGCCAGCCCGATCTATGGTATGCCGATACTCAACGTGGACCAGGCGCATAACGTCATCGTGTGCAAGCGCGGGCAGGGCCGTGGATTCGCCGGCGTAGAGAACGAACTTTTCTTCCGCGACAACACACGCATGCTCTACGGCGATGCACAGGAAAGCGCCGCCGCCCTGATCCAGGCCGTTAAATCACTCGTCTAGAAGCCCTTATTTATTCCTTTATTCCTTCATCGCGGCGCAGGGCATTAGTCGGCAGAGAGGTTCTGATTTATTCCGGGGCGACGATGAAAGTAATTGATCGAAGCTTCCGTAGGCTAAAGCAAGGTCTGCCAATAGCCGACGTCGATCCAGTGCTCGAATTTGAATCCCACTTCCTTATAAGTTTCCGAGATTCGTGCCGCCATGGCATCGAGCGTCAGCAGTTCTTCCTCGAACGTGGCCATGGAGTGGGCGACATGATGATTGTAGATGCGGCACACGGCCTGCGCATCTTGAGGTGCAGCCGGGCGAATCGAGGTCGTTTGCATCCTGGGCGTTTCTATTGTAAATACCGAAGATAGAGCGGGGTCGCTGTTCTTGGCGTACAGCGACCCCGGTTGATATCCTGGTTGTTGCTCAAACAGATGTGGCGTTGTCGTCTTCGATCTTTTCCGGCGTGGAGAAGAAGGCGACCGTCTGAATGATTTCGCCGACCCACGTAACAAGGAAACCGAGACCGAACACGATAATGGTGATCGAACCGATAAAAATAAGCAGACCACCCGTCTTGTAGGTACCTACTCCGGTGACACTGGTCAACGCTTGAGAGGCTTTGTACCAATACCAGCTTCCCACGATAATCAGCACCCAGCAGATGAGTCCGATAATGATGGTTCCGGCGCCGAACGCAGTGGCCAGTGCATTCCTTCCAACATCGGCATTATCGCCATATCCATGCAGGACAGCGGTTGCGACTGCAACACCTACAACGAAGAACAGGAGAATGTAGGCAACGATGTTAAGCACGATGGCTATGGTGATATCACGCTTGACGTCGGACCGATTGAGTTCATTACCCGCGCGGTAAAAGGCGACCAGCACGCAGACCATGCCGGCCAGCGTGATGATTCCAGAGAAGGGCCCAACAAGAAAACCCAGAAACCCGCCGGCGACAACTGCCAGATAACCCCATCCGCCAAGTAATTTGGTGGTCTTCTCCATAATTCAACCCCCCTTGAAAATGATAGCTATGGAAATTCGACTATACACAAGTCCCGTTTCCATTTGCAAAATTATTTAAAAATTAAAAGTTTGACTAATCTTCATCCGCGACCCAGAGGGTCTTTATGTTCATGAACTCGTGGATGCCCGGCCCCGAAAGTTCACGCCCGTAACCGGAATGCTTGACGCCGCCGAAGGGCAGGCGCGGGTCGCTTTTGGTCATGCCGTTGACGAAGGCGCCGCCACAGGCCAGCTTGCGGGCGAAACGCTCGCCGCGCGCGCTGTCGCGAGTCCACACGCTGCCGCCCAGTCCGTAGGGCGTGGCATTGGCGAGTTTCAGGGCTTCCTCCTCGTCCGTGGCCCGCATGATCGCAGCCACGGGGCCGAACAGTTCTTCATCGGCCGCGGGCATGCCTGCAACCACATCGGCCAGCACGCTCGGCCGATAGTAAAATCCCATGCCGCCCATGCTTTCGCCGCCCACGAGGACACGCGCACCGGCTTCAACGCTCGCCTTGACCTGCCTGGCGATGCCGTCGCGTAAATCGTCGCGCGCCATGGGGCCGATGTCGTTGGCCTCGTCGAACGGATCGCCGACCTTGAACGCTTCCACGCGGTCACGGAAGCGCGCGCAGAAATCGCCGTAAATCGACTTGTCGACGATAAAGCGCTTGGCGGCAATACAGCTCTGGCCATTGTTCTGATATCGGGCTTGCAAACCAATTTCCACGGCCCTGTCGAGGTCTGCATCGGCGAGCACCACGTAGGGGTCGGAGCCGCCGAGTTCGAGCACGCACTTTTTCAGGTGCTGGCCCGCCGTGGCGGCGACGGACCGTCCGGCCCGCTCGGATCCGGTAAGCGTGACCGCCGCGATACGCTCGTCGCCGATCACCCGTGCCGCCTGATCGGTATCGATCACCAGCGCCTGGAATACGCCTTCGGGCACGCCTGCCTCACGTGCGAGCTCGGCGAAGGCCAGTGCGCAGCCGGTTACATTCGGCGCATGCTTGAGTACCCCGGCGTTGCCGGCGGCGAGCGCCGGCGCGACAAATCTTGCAACCTGCCAGAACGGATAGTTCCATGGCATGATGGCGAACACGGTGCCCAGCGGTTGGTAGATGTAGCCGCTGTTGTGTGCGTCGGTAGGAATGGCGACATCGGCCAGCAGGCGTGGCGCGTGATCCGCATAGTAGCGGAACGCAAGCGCGCATTTCGCAGCTTCGGCGCGCGCCTGTACAATCGGCTTGCCCATCTCGCGCGTCATCAGTTTCCCCAGCTCGTTCTGCCGAGATTCAAACAGATCGGCGAAGCGCTCAAGTGTTTTCAACCGCTTATTCAGCGGGCGCGCCGCCCAATCGTGCTGCGCTTTCTCGGCGCGGGCCAGCGTCGCATCGATTTCCGCTTCGGTTGCGAATGGGTAGCGTTCGAGGTGTTCGCCGTTCGCGGGATTGATGGTTTCAAATGCCTTCATGATGTTTCCTTTGGCGCAGCCACGCGAGGCCGGATAAACCGGCTAAAAGGTCAGCAACAATCACGACAGGCTGCCACCGCCGCTGCCGTTGATTGTTACGCGGAAGGTCTGCAGGGTGGGCGGTTCCGCTCGGATCGGTCGCGGTCACCGTGGCCGACTGGCCCCTGGCGTTACCGGCGGCCAGCGTCAGGGTGCAGTTGAGGCTATTGGTGCCGCACCCGCTGCTGAACCTGGCTTTCGTTGGATCGATGACATCGGTATTGCTACTGTCGAACGTGACGTCGAGCGGCTTGCCACCCTGCAATGTGAAGCTTAGCAGTCCGAGCGTGGCGTCGGCGTCGGCGTCGGCGTCGGCCTTCGGCGCACTGAACGCGATCAGGGCGGGCGTTGCCCATAACGCACCGCTCAGCAGTGCGGTGGCAATGAGTGTGCTGAACATGTTGTTCCTTGCATATGCGCAGTACTTCTACTCCATTTCGAGTATAGACTCCAAAAATCCGCCTTTACTGTGTTGCCCGGCTAATGGTCGGTCTGGGCGAGGCACCGTGCCGAGGCATGCAGGCTGCGCCGCGCCGCGCCGAAGCTGTGCGCCAGTGCCCGCAGGGCAGGCATATCGCGCGGATGAAGAGCAAGGCGCAGCGGAATCTCCAACGGCAAAAATCGGTCGCAGCGAGCATCAAGCACGCAGCGCGGCAAGGCGAGTTCGAGTGGATCGGCGATGGCGCGCAGCGCGGCGCAAGGCACGCCCAGCTCGGCGGCAACGGCTGCTACGGCCGCGGTTTCCATATCCACAGCCTCAGCGCCTGTTCGGTACGCGAGCGCGTGCTTGTCCGCCGCATCAATGGCAGGCTTATTTACACTGACCAGTGCCGTGTCCACACACGGCATCGCGGGCGGTAACCGCATTCGTATCGTTTCCCGCCAATTATTGTCTGTCGGGTATTCCGCTCCCGCTTCATCGCGTATAAGTCGCGGTATGATCAGGGTACC
>JBAUSV010000076.1:0-7541 GCA_049581885.1 Gammaproteobacteria bacterium
GTGTCTGCATGGGGATGCGGGCATCGAATCGGCGGTTTGACTTGAGTGAACAGTAGGACCAATAGCGGACAGACCACGGTTTCCGTCAAAAGAGAGCCGAGAAACGGGGTCAGGTCTTGCGTTTTGCCATCGGCAGTCATTTCCCAGCCTTAAATTGCTTATCCGGAATGCCGGGGATAGTCCAGACCACGATTACTTGAGGCCTTGGTTGCGCAACGCAACCGAACTTTCTCTAGATGCCCACATCAAATAGTCAGGCGCCGGGCCATTGGGGCTTGGGGTGTTGTAATTTAACTTTGTTAGAGAAAAAGTACGGCCTGATTCTAAAAAGGACATCGTCGTGAAATTTACAATTCGTAACATTCTCTTTGTATCTTTTTGCATATTTACGGTAACGCTGGCTGCGTGCGGTGGCGGCGGAAGCAGCAGTCAGGGATCCACGTCCACGCTGCCGATTACGATGGAGCGTTCGCAATGGCCCTCGGGTGCGTTGCCGCTCGGTGATGGGCTCAGGTCGTTGACGCCGAGCGAGGGCGAGTTGATGTCCTGCGTAACCTCTTTCCAGAAGGGCAGCCCGCACAGCGGCCCATGGATCCAGGGTAATTACTGGTATCCCGCGCAGAAAGTCGCAGTCGAGGGCAGTGTGACTTGGGTCGGCGATACGCAAATCAGCACGTCCGGGTCCACGACGACGATCGTGTCCAACAACCTTCCGGACGAGCCCTCGGGTATCTTCCCGATTCAGCCGTCAGATCCCGCCTACCAGTACGACACCAACCCCAATTACATCGAGTCGCAGAATATCGATCTGACCCTGCCGTCCGATCCGCAGGTGGCCGCGTCGCCGACGTGCGTGCCGATGGGCATGATCGGGTTTGCCGTCAATGGTGTAGCTATTTACAACGCCCTGGACGATTCCGGTAACGATGCCGTGGCGCACGAAACGCAGGACAGTTGCCATGCGCATCCGCAAGGCGCGGGGCAATATCACTATCACGGCCCGTCGCCCTGTATGCCGAACGTGGATACGTCCAACCTGGTGGGATACGCACTCGACGGCTTCGGCATATACGGGGAAAAGGATCTGGCGACCGGAAACACATTGCATGACACCGACCTGGATGCCTGCCACGGGACCACCAGCGCCATCCTGTGGCATGGCCAGCAGGTGACGATGTATCACTACGTGCTGACCGGGGAATACCCGTACACCATAGGTTGCTTCAAGGGCACGCCGGTTGCGGCCGACCTGACCGCTGGGCAGAGAGCGGAAATTGCGAATTTCCCGTGAGCACGGATATGGGGATCAGGTTTCGCGTTTTGCCCTTGAGGATAGCCGAGGTCAGATACCGTCTTGAATTGCAAGTGCCTGCATGGGGATGCGAGCGTCGAATCGGCGGTTTGACTTGAGCGCGCCATAGATCCGGTGCACGAGTTTTCGCATGCTCGCCCCGACAATGGTCGGCTACGAGCTGTGGAAGGGCGAGCGGTTTAGAGCGTTGCAGTGGTTCGGGTTCGGGGTGGCGGTCGCGGGACTGGTGGTGCTCGTCTTTCCGGGGCTCTCGGCGTCGCCGCTCGGAGGGACGGCGGGGGATTTCCTGCACACGGTACTCATCACCATCCTGCTGAGCGTCATCGCCTCTGTCGCCATCCTCGGCGGCATCGCCCTTGTCATCCGCGAAGAGCGAAGGTAGGGCGGGAAGGCGTGACCCCAGCCGACCAATGATGTCGTGCCAGGAGGTTGGACGGGCGATCTGGGCATACGGATGGCCACCGGCTGGTGTCATCAAACTGTTATAATTCGCGTCGCGCCGTCAGGCCGATCCGTTTCCTAATAAAGACTTCCAGTCCCGTTGCAGGACGGGTAGGGCGTGGCTGCGTTTCACTGACTCTAAGGTCCTTTTCTCTCAATCAGGAGTTTGCATGAATCCCATTATGAAAATTGCGGCAGCGACTGCCGTTGCTGCCCTTGTGTCCTCTCCCGCCGCTTTCGCGGCTGGCCAGGGGCCCTGGAATGGTGCCTATGTCGGCGGCCAGCTTCAATTGAACACGGTGTCCGCTGATTATGTCAGCACGGAAAACGGTCTGGGTGCCGCCATCTTTGGGGGCTACCAGATGCAGTTTTCCCAGCATTTCGTGCTGGGTGGCGACGTGTTCTACCAGTACAATCAGGCCAAGGACCACACCTACCCTGGTGGCAAGGCCAATCTGGGTACCAAGGGTTACGGCGTGGACGTGCTTGCAGGTTTCCCGGTGGGTGATACGGGTGCCTGGATGCCTTATGTGAAGGTCGGCTATGGCTGGCTCAGCGGACATGGCAGCAGCTCCGGCAGCAGCACCGACAGCTCGATCCGTTACGGTGCGGGCGTGGCCTGGAAGTTCCACCAGAACCTGAGCCTGCAGGTTCAGTACATGTACCAGAAGCTGGGCAGCTCCAACGGAAACCTCAAGAACAATAACCTGTCGGTCGGCGTGGCCTGGCATTTCTCGGCCCAGTAATAAAGATATAAGCGCCTGATCAGGCGACGACCCCGTGCCGCAAGGCACGGGGTTTTTTTAGGGTATTCGGAATAAGTGGTAGGAATCAGTAATTCTTGCAGCTTTTGACTAGCTTTTAAATCTCGGATTATGTGGTAGGATTGGTTTAGGTGATTTCTCCCTATTCGTGCGCATGAATTTAGTAGAAATCCAAGCTTATGCGCCCTGTCGTGGGGCATTCTCAGACACCGCGGTTTGCCATCTGGATGACTGATTTACTCAACCTGCCGAGCCTGATAGCGGTTGCGAACGAGACCAGCACAGAGGAATGCCGAATTACAGCGGAATCGCGCTTCCAGCCGACTCAGTGCCCCGAGTGCCGTTCATCCCAGCTACACCGCCATGGTGTACGGGAGCAAGAATACGCGGATGCCCCCAACTATGGGCTTCGCACGGTGATTCAGCTTCGCCGCAAGCGTTGGCGTTGCCTTTCATGCAGCGCACTGTTCCCAGATCCACTTCCTGATATGGACGAAAAGCGCCGAGTCACCAGGCGTCTCATTGATTATGTCCGCCGAAAGTGTTTCAGTCATACCTTTTCTGAAATCAGCCGTGAAGTCGGTTTAAACGACAAGACAATTCGCGCGATTTTTGATGATTACGTCGCCGAGCTTGAATCCAAAATACAATTCCAGACGCCCCGAATCCTTGGGATCGACGAAATCAAGATTATCGGCCAGTATCGGTGCATCCTTACGAATATCGAGAAGAACACAGTCTTTGACCTGTTACCCACGCGGGCGATGAAGACCCTGCGTGCTTATTTCAAGCACTTCCCGAATCCGAAGGATGTCGAGGTCTTTACGGCGGATCTCTGGAACAACTACGCCACGGTGGCCCGTGAATTTTTCCCTCATGCCACCTTTGTGGCTGATCGGTTCCACGTCCAGCGGATGGCCACCAATGCCATAGAGGCGGTACGCAAACAGGTCAGAAAAGGCCTGGAACGCAGGGAAAGGCTCCGATTGAAGGATGATCGCCATATCCTGTTGATGAACGGCAGCCGTTTGACTCCCTGTTGATTTGCATTTAAAACTGACCCGGTATTTGCATCTAAATTTGACCCGCCAGTCAGGCCCGATTATGACCTGAGATCATTTGCGTTTACCGGTTTTCGGATTCTCCTGTTGTTGTGAAGTTGAGTGTTTGAAGCGGTAGCTGTCGTTGCCAGTTTCGATGATATGGCAGTGATGGGTCAAGCGATCCAGCAGAGCCGTGGTCATCTTCGGATCGCCGAACACACTGGACCATTCCGAGAAGCTGAGGTTGGTGGTGATCACCAGGCTGGTTTTCTCATAGAGTTTGCCGATGAGGTGGAACAGCAAGGCGCCACCGCTCTGGCTGAACGGCAGATACCCCAGCTCATCGAGGACCACAAGATCGGTGTGCAGCAAGCGGTTGGCGATGCGTCCGGGCTTGCCCGCCTGTTGTTCCTGCTCCAGTTGATTGACCAGCTCGATGGTGGACAGGAAGCGGACTCTGAGCCGATGATGCTGGATGGCCTGCACCGCGATGGCGGTGGCCAAGTGAGTTTTACCGGTTCCGGGACCCCCGACGAGTACGACGTTCTGGGCATCGTCGATGAACTCGCAGCGGTGCAGGGATTTGGCCAGCCCCTCATCCACCTGGCTATCGCCGAACTCGAAGCCTGCCAGATCCCGGTAGGCGGGGAACCGAGCGGTCTTCATCTGATAGTTGATGGAGCGCACCTCGCGTTCGGCCACTTCGGCCCTGAGCAGCATCTCCAGTATCGGCACCGTCTGTTGATAGAGCGGCGAGGCCTGTTCGGCGAGGTTGGCGAGGGTATCGGCCATGCCGAACAGCTTCAGCGCCTTGAGGGTGCTAATCAGGGTATCGCTCATGCCTTGTGCCTCCGGAGCTGGTCATAGCGTTGGGTATCAGCCCTCGGCTCGGTCACCAGCTTCAGGGCCGACGGAGTCGCTGAGGGCTCCGGTCGAGGCGCCTGTGCCAGACGGCTCAGGCAGTTGATCACATGCTGCTTGGAGGGGCGCTCGATCCTCAGCGCCTCGGCCACCGCCTGTTCTACCAGCCGTTCATCGTGCAGGAGCACCAGCGCCAGCACATCGACCATCTCGCGATCGCCGCCCGGGCGTTTGAGCAGTCTGGCCTGGAGCTGGCGCAAGCTCTCGGGCAGTTCGCTAAAAGGGGCACCGTTACGCAGGGCGCCGGGCTTGCGCTGCACCACAGACAGGTAGTGGCGCCAGTCATAGACGGTCTTACCCGGAGTGCTGTGATCGCGGGTAAAAGCCCGCTCGTGAACCGCCACCCTCTGGGCCTCGGCGACCACCTCCAGCCGCTCAGCGTACACTCGCAGGCTCACCGCCCGGTTCGCGAAGCTGGCCGGCACGCTGTAGCGGTTGTGCTCATGGGTGATCAGACACGTGGAGCTGACCCGCTTGTTGAACTCCACGAAACCGTCGAAGGCCGCAGGCACCTCCATCAGCACCGCCCGCTCCGCCTCCCAGTAATCACTGAGCGTACGGCGCTTATCCTCGGGGTGGGCCAACTCCCCCCACAGCTCAAGACACCGCCGCCGGAGCCAGTGGTTCAGATCCGCCAGGGACTTGAACGCCGGCGCGCCCTGCCAGATGCGCCGTCTGGCATCAAGCACCCCTTTCTCGACTTGACCCTTCTCCCAGCCCGAAGCCGGGTTGCAGAACTCGGCCTCGAACAGGTAGTGGCTCACCATGGCGCTAAAGCGCTTGTTCACCGCGCGCTGCTTGCCGCGCCCTACCTTGTCCACGGCCGTTTTCATATTGTCGTAGATGCCGCGCTCGGGCACACCACCGAAGGCGACAAAGGCGTGGTAATGCGCATCGAACAGCATCTCATGGCTTTGCAGCAGGTAGGCACGCAGAAAAAACACCCGGCTGTGACAGAGCTTGAAATGGGCAATCTGCAGCTTGGTGCTCACCCCGTTGATCAGAGCATAGTCCTCGCTCCAGTCGAACTGAAACGCCTCGCCCGGTGCAAAGACCAGCGGCACATAGCTGCGCCTGCCCGCACCCTGCTTGCCATCCTGCTGCTCGCTGCGCCAGGCGCGGGCAAAGGCCGCTACCCGATCATAGGAGCCGCTATAGCCCAGCTGCACCAGATCACCGTGCAACTGCCTGAGCGTCTTGCGCTGCTTGCGGCCTCGCCTCGACTCACGAAACAACCAGCTGGTCAGGGTCAGCTCATAATCGTCCAGCTTGGATGGGCTTTTACGTCTCGGATAGCGCGGCTCCACCACGCCACTGGCCAGGTACTTGCGTACCGTATTACGGCTCAGCCCCGTTCGCCGGGTTATCTCCCGAATCGGCATCCCCTCCCGGAAATGCCATCGTCTGATCACACTTAATAATGCCACGTCAATCACTCCTGTATCCCCCTGCATGCTCAGCTGCAGGGTAGGGGTTTATACGTGGGTCAAAATTCGATGCAAATCCCGGGGGTTAATGGATCAATTTTGGATGCAATTCAACAAGGAAGCCTTTGTGGCCATCTGGGCGCACCAGGACCGCCAGACGGCCGGTGAGGCGCTGGATGACTGGCTAGGATCAGTCCCGCCGAGCATGGTCGAGCCGTTCCGAGAGCTGATTCAAGTCTCGAACTCCCGCCGGGAGCATATTCTCAATTACTTTGAGCATCGGATCACAAATGCTTATACTGAAAGCATTAACCGGCTGGCCAAATCGATTAATCGTATGGGACGCGGCTATACACTCGAAGTCGTCAGAGCTAAATTGATCTACGACACCAACGCGCGTAGTAAGGGCGCGGAGTCTGTGCATATCTATGGCAAACGGCGCAGTTCAGATGGTAGATCCATATCCTACATGGTTATGTTTCCAAGCAGCGAGCAACGAGAAGTCGTCGGTTACAAGACCGTCGAGTACGGGGCGCATATCCCGACCCTTTTTGATCTGCTGGAAGCAGGCTACTTCGAACAGCCAGCAGTTGGTTGAACCAAAATCCGTAGATTAGCGGCCAAGTAGGCGATTAGTGGGAATATTAATGTCTCCTCAAGCGGCGAGCGAACGCACAACCTGACCCTGAATGGACTTCACGCAGGCTGCGATCGGTAAGTGGGTTGGCACAGCGGTGCCGGTGCGGCGGCAAGACATCCAGAGATTCTTAGGGCGGTTATCGGTGGTGATCGAATTACATGAGCGTGTGCCCTTGCCGGCGAAGTTGGTTTCGATTCGTTAGATGGGTCGATTGAACCTGCATAATTCGTGGTATTGACGGCCGATCGATAGGCTGGGGGGGTTGACCCTCAGGTGGGGGTGTGCTAGGTTCAAACTACGCAAGTAGTTCAAAGGGGAAATTGAGTGAAGATATATCTTTCTGCCTGTGCTTTTGTAGCGCTCTCAAGCGTTGGCTTAGCTGTTCCCTCAAGTAGCTATGCAGCCACTACGCAGTCCGTAGCTAGCTCCACCTCGACCCAGAATCAGCAGCCTTCTGAATCTCAGCTAAATTTTGCACCAATACAAACACCTGTTGATTGGCAAGCGGCAGGCCTGAATCTTGAGCGCGCTAAGCTATCGCCCACTGCTTGGGTTTACACCCTGACATCCTCGCAGTCTGGCCAAAAATTCATGTTCTCGATCTCTAATAAGGGGCAAGCAAAGCTTCTTTGGAGTAATACCCCTACAAACGCGAATGGGCTCCTGACTACCAATCAGGCGGCTGCGGCAAGCTCCGGACCCAAATGTCCTTGCTATGTGCACAGCAGACCGGGGCCTAACGGCAGTACGATCACGACGATAACGGGCAGCCAAGGCGGAGTGATCTCAATTTTTGTGACCAGCTCTGACGGTACGGTGACTGTCGTATATCAATAGCGTAAGTGTGCTCTTATCGATAATGTGCAAAGAGGCCCCGCTGGTCATCGCGGGGCCTCTTTGCATCGACAAGTTCACTGATGAGAGGGCGGATTCAACTTTGAAGTGCAACAGGGATGTTGAAGAATACTTCATGGGGCGTTTTCACGTCCAGGG
>JBAUSV010000077.1:0-2031 GCA_049581885.1 Gammaproteobacteria bacterium
TGGACTGCTTCTACGAAGGCGAGAACATGCTCGTCATCCACCCGGACGAATGCATCGACTGCGGGGTCTGCGAGCCGGAATGCCCGGCAGAGGCCATCGTAGCGGACACGCAAGCCGGCCTCGAACAATGGCTGAAGCTGAACGCAGACTACGCCCAGGTTTGGCCGAACATCACGATCAAACACGACCCGCCGGCCGACGCCAAGGAGTTCGACGGCATGCCCCACAAGCTTGAGCGCTTCTTTTCGTCGGAGCCGGGCGAGGGCGACTGAGCGATGAGGCGAAAGGGCGCTATTTTCGGTTAGTTCGGCCAAGTGGTAAAGGTTGCTCGCCGAGCATGACGTTGGCCACCACTGTCCGTGCAGCCGCCGGGTCAAGGCCATGACCGGCAATCAGGTCTCGGCAATCGGTGACGATCGCGTCGGCGTCCTGCATGATCTTCAGCCGCTTGAAATGATCGGGGTGACGGAGGCCCATGCTCTCGCCGAAGATCTCCAGAATGTTGACGATTCGGAACGGCCAATCGCGCTCGTGAGCACATAGCTCGCGGTGGTCGACGTGATAGATGGCGGCCAGCGCGTCGACCCCTGCGGCGGCCGCGGCTTCCAGCTCGGCGCGCTGCAAGGCGCGTTTGTACTCGGGCAGCGCGTTGAGCGCGTTGGCGGCCAGGCCGACGGCCGGCTGGCCGAGGTCGACGATCTCGATGCCCGGCACCATGCGCAGCAAGATGGCGCCGGCCTCGACCACGCCCTTGACGCCAGGGTGCTTATGGAGGGCGACGCGAAGCGGGACCGGCGTCTTCAGCAGCGGCCGCAGCTTGTCCCGCCGCTCCGAGAGGAACAGCATGAAGGGCGTCATTTCGAACGGTCGCGCCTCTCGCATCTTCTCAATCGCGGGAATCGTTGTCTCGGTGAACTGCACGTGGCAGCTCGCGCACCAGGAGATCACCTCGGTTTTTCCCGCGGCCAGCTTGTCGAGCGAGTTCGTCGCTTGCCGGCCCGAAACCTCGGTGTCGCCGGTGCGCAACTGGATGACCCCGCAGCAATACGAGGGGCCACCCATGACATGGTGCGTAACGCCCAGCCCATCCATGATGTCGAGCGCCAGCAGCGCAATGTGCGGCGTCTTCAGCACGTTGCAGCCGGTATAGAAGACTGACATTACAGGCGCGATGAAATTCATCGCTAATTCTGGGGCACGTCACTGCGCAACAGCGATCGGATTACGCTGATTTCGGAGAAAAAGAAATCGATGAAAGCGCGGATGCGCGGCGTCTTGCGCAGGTCCGGATGGACCAGCAGTGTGAGCGGTTCGGTGAACTCTGGGCGGAGCCTAAAAACGCGTGCCAGTTCACGCTCGGTGTTCGCGACGTGGGCTGGCAGCAGCGCCAGTCCACTACCCGATTTCGCAGCCGATAAGGCGCCGAGCACGCTGTTGCTGTAAGCGGCGACCGGTGCCTTTGGCGCGGTTGATTGCAGCCATCGCACGCTACGCAAGTTCGCCATCGGGCCGGTGTAGCCGATCAGTGAATGACGAGCGATATCCTCGGGACGCTCGGGTTTGCCCCGCCTTTTCACATAATCGCGGCTTGCGTAGAGGACCCAGGGAGTGTCTGCGAT
Source organism: Gammaproteobacteria bacterium (assembly GCA_049581885.1). Lineage (GTDB taxonomy): Bacteria > Pseudomonadota > Gammaproteobacteria > JAKDMP01 > JAKDMP01 > JBAUSV01. The sequence goes on from JBAUSV010000077.1 coordinate 1,620, forward strand.
CTTCCGACCAATGAGGATATCATCGCGCTGCTCCCCACCGCGTATCGCGACGTCCGCCTCTCCCTTGGAGAGGTCGAGCTTGTGGTCGGTCAATAAAAACTCAAGACGCAATCGCGGATGTTCCGCCCGAAAGCGGTCGAATATAGGCGCCAACAGGTGGGCAATATCCGCCTCCGGACACGTGATCCGGATGACGCCGGAGAGTCTCCGATCACTGGACGTCAAGCGCCTCTCGAACTCCGCAACATTTTCTTCGATACGAGCAGCATACGGCACGAGACGCCGTCCGAGGCCGGTCAGCCGATAGCCTGTCGGATGGTGCTCCACTAATGTCCGGCCGGTCTGCTCCTCAAGAGCGGCCAGTCGCCGCTGTACGGTCGGCTGGCTGACGCCGAGCGTCTTGGCCGCCGCC
>JBAUSV010000078.1:0-2513 GCA_049581885.1 Gammaproteobacteria bacterium
ACCGGGAAGAAGCCGCAGGTGGCGCCGTATTCCGGGGCCATGTTGGCGATCGTCGCCTGGTCCTCCAGCGACAAATGCGAGAGGCCCGGCCCAAAGAACTCGACGAATTTGCCGACCACGCCCTTCTTGCGCAGCATCTGGGTGACGGTGAGCACCAGATCGGTGGCGGTGACGCCTTCGGGAAGCCGGCCGTTCATGCGGAAGCCGACGACCTCGGGGATGAGCATGGAGATCGGTTGGCCGAGCATGGCGGCCTCGGCCTCGATGCCGCCGACGCCCCAGCCGAGAACGGCGAGGCCGTTGATCATGGTGGTGTGCGAGTCGGTACCGACCAGCGTATCGGGATAGGCGACAAGCGCGCCGTCGTCCTTGCCGGTCCACACGGTCTGGGCGAGATATTCGAGATTGACCTGATGGCAGATGCCGGTGCCGGGCGGCACCACGCGGAAATTGTTGAACGAGCGCTGCGCCCACTTCAGGAACTTGTAGCGTTCCTGGTTCTGCCGGTATTCCTCCTCGACGTTCTTCTTGAAGGCCTGGTTGTTGCCGAAGTAGTTGACCACCACCGAGTGGTCGATGACGAGGTCGACCGGAATGAGCGGGTTGATCTTCTTGGGGTCGCCGCCGAACTCGACCATGGCGTCGCGCATGGCGGCGAGATCGACCACCGCCGGCACGCCGGTGAAATCCTGCATCAGCACACGCGCCGGCGTAAAGGCGATTTCCTTGCTCGGCTCGGCCTTGGGATCCCAGTCGGCCAGTGCCTCGATGTCCCTGGAGGTAATGGTGGTGCCATCCTCGTGACGCAGGAGGTTTTCCAGCAGAACCTTGAGCGAATAGGGCAGGCGCGAGACCTTGTGTTTGGCTTCCAGCGCGTCGAGTTTGAAGATTTCGTAGTTCTTGTCGCCGACGGCAAGTGAGGCACGGGCATTGAAGCTGTTGCTCATGGAGGTCTCCATTGTTCTGTAAATCAATCACTTGGAGGCCTCGGGCAGGGCCTCTGATTAGCCGGTAATTATACCAGTACGCCTGTTGGAATGTGATTCGTCAGATCCGTGCGTTGTTATCTGCGCGTCACAATGGTCAGGCCTATGGGGAACAGCGAAGCACCCGCGAGTTTGACGTGTTGCACGCCGAACGGGATGCCGATGATCGTGATGAAATCGAGAAAAGCACTGATCAGGTGCCCCAGCGCGAGCCACCAGCCGGCGACAACAAGCCAGACGATATTACCGACCACGCCGAGCGGGCCGGTGCCGATGTCGCCCTGCCCACGGAGTACCTCGCGATTCACGGCTTCGCGCCCGAAAGGCCAGAAGGTAAATCCGGCGATCATGAAGCAGGCCCGTCCCCACGGGATGCCGATGATCGACACAAAGGCGATCACGCCCACGAAAGTCCAGGCGAGCCCCATGAAGAAGCCGCCGAGAATGAACCACAGGATATTGCCGATCAGTCGTAGCATGGATTTGATTCGCCGGGAAGGAGAGCTCGGACGAAGCTTAGCGCACGTTTTCTCCGTGCGCCAGCTATCATGCAGGGATCGTCGGGAAATGCGGAGCGATACGAAGCATGAAACTGCTGGTAGCCAGAAACGATCGTCTGGGAGATTTTATGCTTGCCTGGCCGGCCCTGCAGACGCTGCACTGCAATCTCCCGGAGGCGCATCTTGCCGTGTTGGCGCAGGCCTACACGGCGCCGCTCGCTCTATTGTGCCCGGGTGTTGCCGAGGTAATCGAAGATCCGCACGCAAAAGGCGAGTGGCATAACGCGCGGGCACTCGCTCGTGTGCTGAAGCCCGGCGGCTTCGATGCGGCCATGGCCCTGTTTTCGCGCTTTGATGTGGCGCTCGGGTTGCTGCTGGCCGGCATTCCTCTGCGCGTGGCACCGGCCACCAAACTGGCGCAAGTCTTCTATACGGATCGGCTCAAGCAGCATCGCTCGCAATCGAGCAAGCCCGAATGGCTCTACAACCTCGAGCTGACCGAGTTTTTCCTGGCTCGACTGGGAGTGTCGCAGCCAGTCCGTGCTGTCGGGCCTTATCTGTCCTTTCCAGACGGGGAGGTCACAGCCGCTCGGCAGAGACTCGTGGAGCAGTTGCAAATCGATGCGTCTCGACCGTGGGTGTTCGTGCATCCGGGGCATGGCGGCTCGTCGCCGACCTTGCCGACCGATTTATTCGCCCGCATCGGACGGGAATTGTCTGCTGCCGGTGCGGTAGTGATTCTGTCGCAGGGGCCGGCGGATGTTGTAGCCGTTGATGCTCTGAGTGCGGCGATGGCAGCCACTCCCCATGTGCGCTATCGTTCGCAAGCGGGCCTGGATGCGTATGCGCGCGACTTGGCAACGGCCGATCTGTTCGTCGGTGGTTCGACCGGCCCGCTGCACATTGCTGGCGCGCTGGATGTGCCCACTGTTGCCTTTTATCCCCATCGACGTTCGGCTTCGGCGATCCGTTGGCAAACTCTGAACAGCGAGGATCGACTCCTCGCTTTCATGCCACCATCGCAAGC
>JBAUSV010000079.1:0-2823 GCA_049581885.1 Gammaproteobacteria bacterium
CGGACTGCAGGGAGTTGTAACCGACCCGGACACGGTAAAAAATGACCCCGATGCATTGATAGAGGTCACCCTGAACGGGGAAGGAACCCATCGATTTCCACAGGACTGCCTTCGAATCATGGAAAAACCGGGGGGACAATAGGATCCGGAGCGGGGCGGTATGACCATGGAATTGCCCGTCACACCGGACCATAGGAGCAAATGATCATGCCCATTAAGGATATCATCAATCAGGAAAACGGTACGGTTTTCACCATAGACTCCAACCTCACAGTGGAAGATGCCATCCGCTTGATGCTTGAGAAGGAGACCACCGGCGTCATTGTGGTGAGTGATAATCGCCCCGTTGGAATTTTCACGGAAAAGGATTTGGTACGGTGTTACGCCAAGTCCGGCAACAGGCCTTTTTCCCAAATTCTTCTGAAAGATGCCATGACACGGAAACTCATTGTTGCCACTCCTGAAGATGGCATTGAGGCCTCCGCCTCCCTAATGATCAAGACGCGCATCTCGCATCTTCCCGTGGTGGAAGACGGTAGGATCATCGGGATACTTGGCTTGTGTGACCTTGTTCAACACCGCATCGGCACATTATCGAGCGAGCTCCATTATCTTGAGGAGTATCTGAGCGACCTTCACGAGGCTGGAAAAGACTGATGTCCGGCATCACCATAAACGGTACTGTTTTTGAAGCCGAAGAAGGAATGTCCGTCCTCCAGGTTGCCCGGAAGGCAGGCATCTTGATACCCACACTCTGTTATCATGAAGCCCTGAAACCGATCGGCGCGTGCAAGCTTTGCGCCGTTGAAGTGACGCGCCCTCCTGGAAAGCCGAGAGTTCTGCTCTCCTGTATTGTTAAGGCCAAAGAAGGACTTGAAATAGATACGGAGAGTGACTCCGTCATCAAGGCCCGCACTTCCGCTTTCAGGAATCTCCTTGCCATGGCGCCCCAGTCCAGGACCATCAGGGATCTGGCCCAGCGCCACGGCGTCGATCTTGGCGCGCCGCCGGACGGATGCGTACGATGCCGTTTGTGCATCCGCGTATGCGGCGAAATCGTAAAAGCGGGAGCGCTGAAGATGGAGAAACGGGAAGGTTTGAGCTATATTACGCCCGTGGAAGGGAACTGTATTGGTTGTGGAACTTGTGTCAACATCTGCCCCACACAGGCCATACGGATGGTGGATAAAGAGGGGATCAGAACGATTTCCATTCGTGATGAACTCATCGGAGTCCATGCTCTCCAGCGGTGCGAGGCCTGTGGAAGATACTTTGCGTCACGGAAATTCATTGAACATGTCCATTCGCTGACTACGCAGCATACCGATGTAAAAGAACACCATCTCTATTGCCCGACCTGTGCAAAGCTCTTTTCAAACCGCATAAAGTCTTCTTCGAAGCTCAAACGCATAGGATGAGTTCTTTCGAATTGCGCGCTTGGCCGTTAGAGTGAAAAAGGGGTGGAAACAAAAATTTTTCGAGAACTTAATCAACAGGTCAATAGGGAGGAATAATTGATGTCCAGAGAGCAAGTCTATAGCATTTGCGGGATGTGCACGGCACGCTGTCCCATCATGAGTGAAGTTGAAAATGGTGAAGTCGTCTTTCTGCAAGGCAATCCCCATGCTTCAGGTCTGGAGGGCTCCATTTGTGCCCGGGGTGTGGCCGGCCTGGCTTTGCTTAAAGACAGGGAACGTCCACAGACCCCTTTGATTCGAACGGGCGAGCGGGGCGAAGGAAAATGGCGGGCCGTCAAATGGGATGAGGCACTGGACTACATCGCCGAAAAACTGGAAAGCATAAAGGAGAAATACGGGGCCAGAACCATTTCCTTCAGCGACCGGGGCGGTCCTTTCCGCGACTACCACCGGGCTTTTCTGAAAGGTCTGGGGACCCCCAACTACTGCAATCATGACACCGCTTGCGCCCGGAACGTCCAGCATGCGGCCTTGTCCCTTTTTGGATTCGGCCGAAAAGGTGTTTCCTACGACCTTAAGAACGCACGTCACGTGGTGCTGCAGACCCGCAATCTGTTTGAGGCCATCAATGTCAAGGAAGTGAATGATCTGATGAAGGCCATGGACAACGGCTGCCGACTCACCGTGATCGATATCCGCGGGACGGTCACCGCCACCAAGGCCAACCGCTTCTTTCAGGTACGCCCGGGGAGCGACTATGCATTCAATCTCGCCGTCATCCATGAACTCCTGTTCAAGAGACGCTACAACGTCTCCTTTGTAAAACGTTGGATCAAGGACCTTGATGTCCTCGAAAAGTTTGTGGAACCTTATACCCCCGAATGGGCGGAAGGGGAAACGGGCGTTTCGGCCGATGAACTCCGAAGCTTTGTCCGGGAACTCTCCGATGCCAAACCTTCCGTTCTGTGGCATCCCGGCTGGAACACGGCGCGTTACAAGAATTCCTTTTACGTCTGCCGCACCATCTACATCATCAATGCCCTTCTGGGATCCATCGGGGCCAAAGGCGGCCTGCCCTTGACCAACAAACCGGCGGATGTGGGCCGGAACGGACTGAAGAGCTTCATGGACCTGTATCCCAAACCCCAAGAAAAACGGGCGGATGGCGCTGGATGGCGTTATCCCCATTTCGAGGAAGGGCCCGGGATGTGCCACTTGCTCTATAAAACCATCGATACCGAAGACCCCTATCCGGTCAAGGCCTATATCGCCTTCCGTCACGATCCTCTGATGGCCTACCCTGATCCGAAGCGTCTCAAACAGAGCTTTTCCAACCTGGAATTTCTTGTCTCCATCACCTTTACCTGGTCGGACACGGCCTGGTTTTCGGATGTGGTGCTTCCCC
>JBAUSV010000080.1:0-1771 GCA_049581885.1 Gammaproteobacteria bacterium
ACAACACCCATCCCGGAGCCTCTCGTCACCGAAGTCCCTTTAAAAAGCATCCCTTTTCGTTCTGGCAATACCGTTTCTTGTCCAGCTGGTTTCGTATGTTTACTCACGGGTAAGCTCTCACCCGTCAAAACAGATTCATCGGCCTGAAGCTTGGAGGCTTCCAGTAAACGAACATCTGCCGCGATGACATCACCGCCTTCAATGACAACAATATCACCCGGAACCAGTTGTTCAGCATGAATTTGTTGAATTTCCCCATCCCGCTTCACTCGTGTAACAACAGATCCCAGCCGAAACAGTGCTTCCATTGATTTTCGCGCCCGGAACTCTGTAAAAAAACCAATCAACGTATTAATTATTAAAACAACGAGGATGGCGACACTTTCAGCCAGGCGTCCATAAAGAAAGGAGATAATAGCAGCCAGTATCAACAAGTAAATAATCAGGTTTTTAAATTGATCCAACAATATGTCGAAAGCAGATTTTTCGGACCTTTTTTGCAACTCGTTGGGCCCATATTTTGTAAAACGGTGCTGTGCCTCATTTGTCGACAATCCTACAAAAGGATCAACCTTCAACAAACCAGTAATTTGATGGCCGGAAACCGACCAGGGAAATTCAATTTGCTGGTTGTCCATGTTCATCAGGTATCTGGTTCTGTGAAACGAATTTGTTTTTTAAATAAGGCTTTCCAATTCCAGATATCGATCCGAAACGGTATCTACCAGAGCGTTGCGCAGTTCTTCATCTTTCAGAGGGCGATGTGTTAATTTTCGCAGTCTGCGGGCTAACTCTTTATCGTGTATGACATCATTAATCCATCGATAAAAATCATCCCGTTCCAAATGGTATCGCAGCGTACCGACGGGCAGCTCCTCCAATGATTCACGAAACTCCCATAAGCTGGCTGCATATTGAGGATACTTATGATCTTTTACATTGAAATAAAATCGTCGCGATTCAGGCAACGGGACCCTCAGATATTTGTGTAAATGACGTACATGCGGTACAACTCTGCGAGCAACTTTAAACTCAATGAGTCCCCTGCGAATATCCGTTTCCGGTTTTTCTTTTCCCATGCACAGGTATGCTTGTCCGACCGTTTGCCTTGATAATTGCCCCCATTTCATATTTTCACACACACCCCTGGATAGTTGATTTTTTACAACAGAAATATCGTTTTCATTTGTCATACGTGTGATAATCCATCGATTCAACGCATCAAGAAGTTTTGGGGACACGCGACTAGGCTGGTAACTCACTACTCCATAACCACCCTGCGACATATTGGATACGATGAAATCGGTCAATGAGCTTCCCTCGTACGGACAAAAACTGTGTATCTCATCAATCAGAAACCAATGTGGGCGGCCCCGGCGAGCCCGCAGGCCGCATAAAGAATGCATGAGCTGTTCTACATATTCTGTTCGCTTATTTGTGGGATGCATAGACAAATCCAGGATCAGGCTGATACTTGTGTATTCACTTAGGGTGATAACATCCTCAACCGGCGGTAATTCTGTTTCGGTCCCACCCAATAACAACGTTCTCGGAAAAGCCTTCAATCCCCGATAATCGCCTTCCGGATCGATGATACATATCTGGTATCCATTTTTCAGGAGCTCTTCCGCCAGCAATCCGGCCAGCCATGATTTCCCGCTGGAACTGGCACCAACAAAACCAATATTACTGGACAATAAATCATACGGATTAATATAAACCGGTTCGTCATTCGTTTTTTGGCCCAGAATCAAATGGCGTTCTATCCTTG
>JBAUSV010000081.1:0-5833 GCA_049581885.1 Gammaproteobacteria bacterium
CGCATGCTCGGCCACAATCCGGATGGTTGGGACCCAAGCCATCCGGAATGGACCGACGCCGTCAAAACCATGATTGCGCGGCAGTATCCCGACAGCAGCCTGGCGACCTACAGCCATCCGGAGCGCCCGGGTCGCCTGACCGCGATCGTGGATCGGCTGTTTCTCGAGCCCATCGACGGTGTGCGCTGGATGCTGCCGGTGTTCGCCAGCGTGGCCCAGCTCGAGCAGGCGCATGACGCGTCCTATGTGGCGCGTATCCAGTCACTGGACGGCCAGTCCGGCTGGTTGGCCAAGGACACGACTGCCGTATCGCCGGGCAGCGTGGCGGCGGCGGGCCTGGCGGCGGGTTCGGGCATCAGCGCCATCGATGCCGTGGCCGCGGGCGATGCGCGGCGGGCATTCTGTATCGTGCGCCCGCCCGGTCATCATGCGCCGGCCGATCAAGCCTTGGGCTTTTGCCTGTACAACAACATGGCGGTCGCCGCCGCGCACGCGCGCACCGCGCTCGGCGATGCCCGGGTGATGATCTGGGACTGGGACATGCATCACGGCAACGGCACCCAGGCCATCTTCTATGGCGATCCAAGCGTACTGGTGGTGGACAGCCATTGCGCGGCCCCGTTCTACCCCGGCACGGGTCTGCTGGCCGAGACCGGGGCGGGTGCCGGCGCGGGCTACAACCTCAACGTGCCCTTGCCCAGGGGCAGCGGTAATGCGGCGCTGCTGGAGGTCTTCGAGCAGGTGGTGGCCCCGGCCGCGCGCGGGTTTCGGCCCGACATCCTGCTGATTTCCGCCGGCTTTGATTGCCATTATCTCGATATGACCTGCGCCATGGACGAGACCGGCTATGCCGCGATCACCCAGCGCATGTGCGCCCTGGCCGACGAACTCTGCGACGGCCGGCTGGTGCTGATACTTGAAGGCGGCTACAACGCCCAGGCGCTGGCCGACAGTGCCTGGGCGGTGGTCAGCGTGCTGGCGGGCAATCCGGTTGCTGCGATGAACGTCCTGCCAGCCGACGAAGGCTGCGCCGCCGTGGCCGAAGCGGCCGCGTTCCATGCCGCGTCCATTGCCGCACTTGCACAGTCAGTTGTGTGACGGCGACACGGCCGGGTGAATTCGCGCCGCCGGCGTGAAACCGATGTTCACCTGCAGTCGCCATGGCTTCGACTAATAGAAAAAGGGGGCAGATTTATTTTCTCTCTACTGGGGATGGTGGCACGGGGGATCAGGCCAGGCGAACGAAAAACTTGCGCAGGCGAGGGAATCGCCCGACGAGCTTGTTCAGTTCTTCTTCCAATTCGCCTCCAAGATTCGTCTCCTCGTGCTGGAGGGCGCGTAAAAATGCGATTCGTCGCTCAATGAAATGCAGGTACAGAATAACGCTCACCAGTGCAGCATACAGGCACCACAAGGCGCTAAACGAATACTGCGCAATCAAATACACCAGCAGCAAGCCGAGCAGATTCAACCATCCGAATAACTGGATGGCGACGCTCCGGCTCAGGATAAGCGAACCGCAGGTAGTCAAGATATAGATGAGCGCGACCCACAAATGCTGCGTGTGAGGATTGAAATAGACCAGCGAAAAATGGCTGACGAAGACTTGGGTCGGCTGCTGCAGCAGTCCCCAGGCCACATATGCCATCAGCAACCCACCGACCACCAGCAGCACGGCGAGCGATTGGCGGCGCGGGCCGCGGGGTTCCAGCAGCCAGACCGCGAGCGGTACCCAAAACGGCAAAATCGCCTGCGCATAAAAGACGAACAGCATGGATGCGAAATGCAGGGTGCGCGGACTGACCATGTGGTACAGCCCCAACCAGACGAAGCCCTGGGTGAATTGGTGCAATCCGAACAGCAACGGCAGGCTGCCAAACACCAGTTCGGCGGGATGACTCACTTTTTTCAGGGTCAGCACGCCGATCACGAGCAGAATCCCGGCGAGGGTGAAGTTTGCGACGATAAAAAACATATCTACCGACCTTATTGATTCGCGGTGTCAGCTCGCTAGTGCAACTGGCGGGTTGATGCCGAAAAATACCTGATTGGGTGTTTTTATGCCAAGGCATTTTCTTGGCCTGTTGTTGAGTTTGTTTATGCCCCGCTCGATGTCCGCTTCAGTGATGGTGGTGAAATCGCAACCCTTTGGGAAGTACTGGCGAATGAGGCCATTGGTGTTTTCGTTCCGGGCACCTTCCCACGAAACATAAGGATGAGCGAATTAGAAGTCGACGTTGAGTGCTCCGGCGCTGACCCCATGACGGGCAAACTCCTTGCCGTTGTTCGAAGTGATTGTGTAGACGTGTTCTGACAAGGGGACGAGCAGGCCGAAGACCGTATCGTTGATGCTTTCGGCTTCCCGGGTCGGCACTTCGGCGATCAAATCGAGGCGTGATTTGCGCTCGGTAAGGACGGAGAAAAGGGAGGAGGAGAAAAGGGAGAAAGGGAGAAAAGGGGTCAGTACCCTTTTTCAGGTGGCTTGCATCACCGGTGATGGCAAAAAGGGTACTGACCCCTTTTATTGCCTTTTATTCATTCTAGCTTCACGCCAACTTGACATATAGGTCCAAGAGAGTTCCCATCTAGCTTTCATTGGCGGCCCTGGAGGTTCTGGCATGCGGCGCTTTGCGTTCATCCTGCTGGGTCTGCTTGCGCCCGCGGTCGGCGCCGGTGCGCACGAGGTGGTGGTGCCCGCGGCGATCGCCAAGTTGTCGGCGGAACATCTGACCGCGCGTATCTACGTCATCCACGGGCCGCAGGCGTTGCCGTCGCCCGAGACGCACGCCTTCATGAACAACCCGGGATTCATCATCACCTCCCAAGGCGTGGTGGTCATCGACCCCGGCAGCAGCCTGCAGGTCGGAGAGGGGGTGCTCGACAAGATCGCCGAGATCACCGACAAGCCAGTGGTAGCGGTGCTCAACACCCATGTGCACGGCGACCATTGGCTGGGCAACCAGGCCGTGAACAGCCGTTTCCCCAAGGCGGTGATCTATGCCCACGAGCGCATGATCGAGCGGGTTCGAAACGGCGAGGGCGAGGCCTGGATCGCGCTGTTTCAGAAAATGACCAAGGGAGCGCTGGAGGGCACGGTGGTGGTGCCGCCTACCGTCGGGCTAAGGGACGGTGAGGTGCTGGCTTTCGGGGACACGCGGCTGCGCGTCCTGCACACCGGCAAGGCCCACACCGATCATGACCTGATGATCGAGGTCATCCAGGACAGGGGCATGTTCACCGGGGATGTGGTCACCAGCCGCCGCGTGCCGTCCTCCGACGTACCGCAGGACGCCGATTTCAAAGGTCAGATCAAAGCCGTCGAGGCGGTGCTGGCCACCCACAACCAGCTCTTCATCCCGGGCCACGGCCACAGCGGCGGGCGCGAAGTGCCGAATGCATCTCTGCGCTTTCTGAAAACCCTGTACGGCTCGGTGCGAAAGTACTATCAGCAAGGCCTGACCGACTATGAGATGAAGGACAAGGTCGCCGCCGACCTCGCCGAGTTCAAGGACTGGCAGAACTTCGATCAACTGGGACGTGTCATCAGTTTCGTCTATCTGCAGGTCGAGCAGGAGTCGTTTGACTGAGGAATTCCGCCCGCTGACCCGAAGTGATGTTGGCATAGGCGGCGATTGCAACCGGAAGGGAAGGAATCCGCCATGACCAAACTCGCCATCGTTCAACAACCTCCCGCATTCTTGGACAAGTCCCGTACGGTGGAGCATGCCGTAGCCTACGTCGAAGAGGCGGCCGGCAACGGGGCTCATCTCGTTATTTTCCCGGAGGCGTTCATTCCCGGCTATCCAGCCTGGATTTGGCGGCTTCGGCCCGGCGGCGACTGGGGCTTGACCGAGGAGATCCACGCGCGTCTGTTGGAGAACGCGGTCACCCTTGACGGCGACGATCTGGCGCCGCTTTACGAAGCCGCGCGCCGCCATGAGGTGACTATCCTGTGCGGGATGGACGAACGGGAAGGCGGCCTCAGCCAAGCGACCCTCTACAATACCGTGGTGCTGATCGGCGCCGATGGCCGACTCCTCAATCGCCATCGCAAACTGATGCCCACCAATCCGGAGCGCATGGTATGGGGTTTTGGTGATGCCTCCGGCCTGAAGGTCACGGAAACGCCGGCGGGAAGAGTCGGTGCGTTGATCTGCTGGGAGAACTATATGCCCTTGGCGCGGTACGCCCTGTACGCCCAGGGCATCGAAATCTACGTCGCGCCTACCTACGACAGCGGCGCCGGCTGGATCTGCAGTATGCAGCACATCGCCAGGGAGGCGGGCTGCTGGGTGGTGAGTAGCGGCAATGCACTGACGGCGAGGGACGTTCCGGACGATTTTCCCCAGAAGGCGGTGCTGTACCCGGACCCGGATGAATGGATAAACCCGGGCGACTCGGTAGTCATCGCGCCGGGCGGCGAGATCGTGGCCGGCCCGCTTCGCAACGAGCAGGCGATTCTGTATTGCGAAGTCGATCCCCAACAAGTCGGGATTGCGCGCCGCAGCCTCGACGTCGTCGGCCATTACTCACGTCCCGACATCTTCCAACTGCACGTCAACACCCAGCCGCAAACACCCGTGCGCTTCGACTGACCTTGAAAAAAGGGTCAGTACCCTTTTCTCTGGCGAAACGTAATGGCGGGGATTAAAAAGGGTACTGACCCCTTTTCTGTTTGACCCCTTTTCTGTTTTCTGTTCCTGCCCTGGCGACCGCCGCCGGCGCGGGCATACTGGCGCTGTCGGGCGGCCTCGACACGCACCCCATCATCGCTCTTGCCCTCGCCACCACCGGCACTGTGGCGCTCCTCTCTCTCGACATCGCCGGTACCACGCCGTGGCACTCTGGCACGATCAACTCAATCGGCAATCACTTTCATCTTGAGCTGGTCGAAGACCGCTGCACGGGCGCCGCCGAGTGCGTCAAAGTCTGTCCGCGCAACGTGCTCCACATGACCGGAAGACAACGCCGCGTCCGGATCGAGCGCCCCGAAAACTGCCTGCTCTGCGGAGCCTGCATCGTCCAGTGCCCCGACGACGCCCTGCGCTTCCGCTTCGAGGATGGACGCGTCGTCGAGCCCGAGACGGTTCGAACCACGCACCTCAACCTCCTCGGCCGCCGCACCGAGACACGCCGCTGACTCCCTGTCTCGGTCAGGGGACTGTCCGAAGCAGTTGCGTAAAAGGGGTCAGCAGTTGCGTAAAAGGGGTCAGTACCCTTTTTTGCCGTAGCCGTAAAACAAAAAGGGTACTGACCCCTTTTTCTTCTGTAAAACAAAAAGGGTACTGACCCCTTTTTCTTCGGCCACCCGCTACGGGAATGCCGTCGAAACTCCGTCGCTCTCCCCGGGCCGGCGGCAACTTCCCATGCAAGTCATTGATTATTTGTGCCAACTCCTGTGGCATGCGGATTGCTTCGTTGGTGCGGCGTCGTCAATAAACCCACACGCGCACCCCGGTCGGGCCCGGCCGAGCCGGCGCGCAACCGCAGCGCCAAGGAGTGTCGATGGCCATCAATGAACGCGTTCTGATCGCGCTCGCCGTGCGCGGCGACGACGCCGACGCGCTGCGACTCACCAATCTGATCATGACGGTGGCGCATTTCGGCAGTGCCATGACCGGCGCACGCTACCTGGTGTTAGCGACTGGCGAGACGGCGGCGCACATCGCCGTCAATCGCCCCTGGGTGGAGGGCGTGAAGTTGGCGCAGGCCAAGGCAACGGCCGAGCGCCTCGGAATCGGATTCAGCGCGGAGCAGTTCGAGCATTCGGCCGGCGCCAGCGAGGAGGAGGCGCAGACGCGCCGTGCCGCCTTCGTGATGGGGCGCCCGGAGG
>JBAUSV010000082.1:0-10740 GCA_049581885.1 Gammaproteobacteria bacterium
TGTGTGTTCCACCTTCGAGCCCGATGCAGGCACCGTGGTGCAGCACACGCCGCTGGTCGGCGCCCCGCCCGTCGTGGGTATTGCCTCCAGCGCCGCCGAAGCCGAACTCGCCGTCATCGGTCTGCCGGCACGGGCCGGATTGGCCGCACGCCTCATTGCGCCACTCGCCGCCGCCGGTGTCGCCATCGATGCGTTGGTGCAAAACGAGGCGCGACAGGGCAAGAGCGACGTCAGCTTCACTGTCCCGCACCGCGACCTCGAACGCGCACGTTCTCTGCTCGCCGCCGAAGCCGGCCGCCTCGGCGCGGAACGCCTGATCGAGGACTCAAGCGTCGCCAAGGTCTCGGTGATCGGTCGCGGCCTGCGCTCCAACGCCCAACTGTTGGCAAAAGTCCTCGACACCCTCGACGAAGCCCGGGTCACCGTCCGCATCCTCGTCGCCAACGAAACCCGCATCTCCGCCATCATCTCCGAATCGGCCCTGCAAACCGCCGTGCAGGCGCTTCATAAAGCATTCGATCTTGATGGTTAGTTTCAGGGGCCATATATCCTGGCCTCTGTTTTTAAGGATTTGCGTATCCGGTTCAGGCCGGGTTGGGTGCCGTGATCCAGCCGCGTGCGTCGGCGGCATGGCGGGTCGTGAATATCCGGAACCGGCGCGGCATCAGGAGTCGGAATACGCTCATTGCCATAAATACCCATACCGAGCTGGTGACGACCGCGATACGTTCCCAGCGGCGCAAATACCGAGCCCAACTGCTCAGGTATTTGAATACGCTGCCGACGTCTACCCCGAAGAACTCATTGTCCATTTCATAGTACAGGCGTATCTTGCGGCGCGTTTCGAGCGCTTCCTCGACCTGCGGTAAAAGTGCGTTGTCGTAATCGCTCGCGAAGACGTGCTGTCTCGCGGCAATGGCTACCACTCCTTCCGGAAATCCCTCGACGATCTCTAGCATGTCAGTCCTCCAGAATGTCAGCGTGTTGTCCCGCCAAATGTCCCGCTTCCTGAAACGGAACGTCTTGGGTACAGGGAGAAGAATATGCCAAATTTCCGCCAAATTCTGTCAGACAAATCCGATGGTCTTCGCTTTGCATGCAAAGCGTTTTTGGCCTATGAAGGCGGATTCCTGCGTGGAGAGATAGAAGGGTCAGGAGACAGGGTCATGAGATGGTAAATCGAGTCTTGCAAGCACGAGATTGGGGCTTGCGTTGACGCGTTTGCTGGCAGCTTTCTGCTTTTGTCTTAGCGCAGCTGGCTGTCCTTGCTGCCGCGACGGTTGTAGAGCGTGCCTGTATTGTTCTTGTCGCGCTCGGACTGACAATTGACGCATAGGCGTACGCCGGGGATGAGTTCACGGCGTTTCTGTGGAATTTCCGCGCCGCATTCTTCGCAATGTGTGAGGCTTTCTCCGCCATGGGCGAGCTGGCGGCGCGCGCGTTCGACGGCGTCCTGCACCGTGCTGTCGATCTGTTCCTGCACCGCGCCGTCTTTGGCCCAACCCGTTGCCATGATTATTTCCGCTGGTCGTCAAGGCCGAAGATTTTTTGCAGGTAGTTGTCCGGTGGCAGGCCATTGCTGGTCTGGACCGTGCCCTGGTCGTTTTTCCATACCAGTCCGGGTGTGCCGTCGAGACCGAATTGCTGCATCAGCCGGTTGTGCTCGGCAATCTGTTGGCGCATCGCATCGGTAACGTGTGCGACCGGTTTGATGGCGCCGGAATGGTGCTGGAAGCCGCTTTCGTTTTCCTCGAGCGCCCGGTGCGGGTCTTTCGCGCCGAGGATGGCGGCGGCCTTTTTGACGCTGGAATCGCCCAGGATGCCGACCACCATGTAGCGAACCTGCACGCCGCGGGCGTAAACGGTCTGCGCGGTTTTCCAGAACTGCCAGCAGTAGGGGCAGTCGGGGTCGATAAAGGCATAGATGATGCGCTTGGGGTGCTTCGAGCCGGCGCCGATCCAGTGTGCCTTTTCCAGCCGCGTGAAAAGCTTCTGGTTTTCGGGCTGCTGTATGTAGGCGTTCCGGTAAGCTTGGCTGAGGTTGTGGCCGTGGTCATCGATCAGGGCGCCGAACAGGGCCACAGAGCCGTCGGCCGTAGTGTAGAACACGACGCGCTTGCCGTCGGGCGTGAGGCCGGAATAACCGATCAGGCCGCCGGGCACGCTGAAGCGGTCTTTCACGGTGAGCCCCTTGCCCTTGAGGTATTCGACAACGGCGTTGGAATGCGTGGCGGCTTGCGGTGCGGCGGCGGCAGCAGTGCAGGTCAGTGGAGCAGCGAGCAGTGCCGCCAGGAGCAGAATCTTGTTCATGGGGTGATTATCCCGGTTTGCCGCGGCATTGCAAGCGGGCCAACGCGGGCGGGGGAGGATAGGAAGATGGCGCTCCCACGGGGACTCGAACCCCGGTTTTCGCCGTGAGAGGGCGACGTCCTAGGCCTCTAGACGATGGGAGCGGAAGCGGCAAATGATAACATGACAAGCTAATGCAAAAGCGAGGCTCGTGCCTTGTCAACACCCGAAGCGGTCCACGACGAAACCCTTGGGCTGACCGCCGAACGCATCGATCCGAATGCGCTCACCATTATCGAAACCCTGCGCGATGCCGGGCACGAGGCCTACATCGTTGGCGGCGGCGTGCGTGACCTGCTGCTCGATGCGCGGCCCAAGGATTTCGACGTGGCGACCAGCGCCCATCCCGAGGCTGTGCGCAAGCTGTTTCGCCGCTCGCGCCTGATCGGCCGCCGTTTCCCCATCGTGCACGTGTTGTTCGGGCGCGATTTCATCGAAGTGACGACGTTTCGCGCCCAGTCCGGCGCGGCGCGCCAGGTGCACGAATCGGGGCGCATCCTGCGCGATTCGAGCTTCGGTTCGCTGGCCGAGGATGCCGTGCGCCGCGACTTCACGGTCAATGCGCTGTACTACGATCCGCTCGATCGCAAGGTGCTCGATTTCACCAACGGCCTCGCGGATGTTCGGGCGCGCCGTCTGCGCCTGATCGGCGAACCGGACACGCGCTACCGTGAGGATCCGGTACGGATGCTGCGAGCCGTGCGCTTTGCCGCCAAGCTCGATTTTGAGTTGGATGAACAGACCGCAGAGCCGCTCGCCGGGTTGGCGTCCCTGCTGGCCGACATACCTCCCGCGCGGCTGTTCGAGGAAGTGTGCAAGCTGTTTTTGAGCGGCTATGCCGGCGCCACCTTCGCGGGCCTGCGCCGTCATGGCATGTTCGGCTCGCTGTTCCCGCTGAGCGAGGAAGTGCTGGCCGCCGATACCGGGGGCACGCTGACGCGTTTCGTGGCCGGTGCGCTGGATAGCACCGATGCCCGGGTGCGGAACGATGAACCCGTCACCATCGCCTTTTTGCTCGCAGCCTTTTTGTGGCCACCGACCAGCCGCTATGCGCAGTGGCTGGAGCAGGAAGAGGGCATGGGCGAGGCCGCCGCAGTGCAACGCGCGATTGCGGTGGTGCTCGGCGAAAGCAAACAGCGGGTGAGCATTCCGCAGCGGTTTGCGATGCCTGTGCGCGACATCGTGCAGTTGCAGACACGTTTCCGTTATCGCCACGGCAAGCGCGCCGAAAGCCTGCTCGCTCATCCGCGCTTCCGTGCCGCCTACGATTTTCTCAAGCTGCGGGCCGACGCAGGCGATGCCGATCCGGCGTTGGCCGAGTTCTGGGATCAGGTGCAGCGTGCGAGCGGCGAGGAACGGCGTAAATTATTGGCGCCGAGACACCGTAATCGCAAGAAGAAAGGGTGAAAGCCACTCCGCTTGCTTGTATTTTCGACGGGCTGTCGGCTGTCTTGGCTGGAGCGCACGATGAGCAGAGCATGGATCGGGCTGGGCAGTAACCAGGACGAGCCGGCGCGGCAGGTGAGACAGGCGCTGGCCGAAATGAAGGCGCTGCCGGACACGGAAGTGGTGCGCTATTCACGTCTGTACCGTACACCACCGTGGGGGCCGGTCACCGGCCAACCGGATTACGCGAACGCAGTGGCCGAGGTGGACACGGAGCTTGCGCCGAAGGCGCTACTGGCCGCATTGCAGGCCATGGAAACCGCACACGGCCGGGTGCGCCGTGAACGCTGGGGGCCGCGTACTCTGGACCTCGACCTGTTGCTATACGATGATCTGACCATGGACACGACCGAATTGACTTTGCCGCATCCGCGCCTCGCCGAGCGCGCCTTTGTATTGGTGCCGCTGGCGGAGTTGGCGCCCGGGCTGGGTGTGCCCGGCGCCGCCTTGGTCTCCGAGCTGTTGGAGAGAGTCGATACGGCGGATGTCGTGGCGTGGGAGCGCGCTTCTTGAGTGCGCTCGGCTACATTGCGGTCGAGGGGCCGATCGGCGTCGGCAAAACCAGTCTGGCCCGGCGTCTCGCCGATACGCTGGGCGCGGCGACCGTGTTCGAGGAAGCCGAGGCCAACCCCTTCCTGGAGCGGTTCTATACCGACCCGCGCGAAGCGGCGTTGCCGACCCAGCTTTCGTTCCTGTTCCAGCGTGCGCGCAAGCTCGAAGCGTTGTCGCAGACCGACATGTTCCACCCCGTGCGAGTGGCCGATTTCGTGCTCGAAAAGGATCTGCTGTTCGCCGAACTGACGCTCGACGACAGCGAACTGGCGCTCTATCACGAGGTGTACCGGCGGGTCACGCCACAGGTGGCGCACCCTGATCTGGTGGTCTATCTGCAGGCGCCGGTGGAGGTGCTGATGCGCCGTATTGCCCGGCGCGGACGCGCTTTCGAGCGTGGCGTCAATCGCGACTACCTTGAGCAGGTGGTCGAGGCCTATACGCAGTTCTTCCACCATTACAATCGGGCGCGCGTGCTGATCGTTAATGCCGCGGCCGTGAATTTGGTCGATGACGATACCGAGTACGCCCGCCTGCTGGAACAGATTCAGTCGATGCGCGGCAATCGAGCCTATTTCAACCCGGAGGCGTAGTGATGGTGTACGGCGGAGATAACGGCGAACCCAGGCCACGCAGCTTGGCGGCGTTGAACAAGATGCGCGAGGCAGGCGAGCCCATCGCGTGCCTGACGGCCTACGACGCCAGTTTTGCACGGCGCATTGACGCGGCCGGCACCGACCTGGTGCTGGTGGGCGACACGCTCGGCATGGTGGTGCAGGGACGTTCGAGCACGGTGCCGGTCACCATGGACGACATGATCTACCACACGCGTCTGGTCGCGCGCGGGCTCAAGCATGCTTACCTGGTGGCCGATATGCCGTTTCTGAGTTACATGGATGTGCCCACGGCGGTGCACAACGCCGGGCGCCTGATGCAGGAAGCCGGTGCGCGCATGGTCAAGCTCGAAGGCACCGGCGCGCAGGCCGAGATCGTGTCGGCGCTTGCGGCCAACGGCATCCCGGTGTGCGCGCACCTCGGGCTGCGTCCGCAGGCGGTGGAAAAAATGAGCGGCTTTCGCATTCAAGGACGCGAGCCCGAGGCTGCGAAGCAGATCGTCGCGGACGCGAAAGAACTGGAAAAAGCGGGCGCGGACATCATCCTTCTCGAATGCATTCCGCGCGGGCTTGCCAGACGCATACACGAGACGGTTTCAGTGCCGGTCATCGGTATCGGCGCTGGCCCGGATGTGGACGGGCAGATTCTGGTGCTCTACGACATTCTCGACATCACTTCCGGACGCAAGCCGACTTTTGCGAAGAACTTCATGGAGGGCGCCGGCAGTATCCAGGCTGCTCTGGAAAACTATGTGAAATCCGTGAAAGACCGCAGCTATCCCGCACCCGAACACACCTTTGAATAGGGTCTGAATGATGGGTAGTCCGGCGTTGATATCGACGGTAGCGGGTGCCCGTGCGTGGCGCGCGATGCGCTCGCGTGCGGGGGCCAGCGTGGCGATGGTGCCGACCATGGGCAACCTGCACATGGGCCATGCCGCGCTGATCGATGTCGCAAGGCGCACGGCTGATTTCGTGATCGTCTCCGTGTTCGTCAACCCGACCCAGTTCGGCCCCGGAGAAGATTTCGCGAGCTACCCGCGCACGCTGGAGCAGGACCGTGTCCTTGCCGGTGAGCACGAGGCCGACGCGGTTTTTGCACCCAACGCGGAAGCCATGTATCCGAACGGGCTAGAGGAGGCGATGCTGGTGCAGGCGCCGTCCGAGTTGGCCGGCATCCTCTGCGGTGCGCAGCGGCCAGGGCACTTTAGCGGCGTGGCGAGTGTGGTGGCGCGGCTGCTGAACATCGTGCAGCCGGAATACGCGATGTTCGGCGAGAAGGATTATCAGCAATTGATGGTCATCCGTCGGCTCGTGGAAGACCTCTTTATCGATACCGACATCGTGGGCATGCCCACCGTGCGTGAGCCCGACGGCCTGGCCCTGTCCTCGCGCAACCAGTACCTCACGGCGGATGAACGGCAGAGGGCGCCGGCGTTGTATCGGGCGCTGACCGACGCGGCCGAAGCCATCGCGGGGGGCGCGGAAATCGCCGAGGTGGAAGCGCAGGGCCGCGCAGCGCTGGAGGCTGCCGGGTTTCGCCCAGAGTACGTCGAAGTCCGTCATGGCGGGGATCTGGGGCTGCCTCGAGCCGGCGAACCACGCGTGATTCTGGCGGCGGGGTGGCTAGGCAAGGCCCGCTTGATAGATAATATAAAGCTTGCTTGAAGACAGCCTCGGCCCCGAACCGCTTTGCCGGGGTGTTGCGTTATGGAGTGTGTTTTGCAACTGACTTTGCTCAAGGCTAAATTGCACCAGGCGGTGATAACCGGCGCCGATCTGGACTATGAAGGCTCGTGCGCCATTGACGCCGAGCTGCTCGCGGGTGCCGGCATCCTCGAATACGAGCAGATTCATATTTACAACGTCACCAACGGTGAGCGGCTGGTGACCTATGCCATCAAAGCCCCCGCCGGGTCGCGCTATATTCGCGCCAACGGTGCGGCAGCCCATCACATGCGCGCTGGTGACCGGGTGATCATCGCGGCATATGCCGCGATGGATGCGGCCGCTGCCGAGCGGTTCCAGCCGCGGGTGCTGATCCTGGACAAGCACAATAATGTCAAGTCCGAACGCGGCATTGCCGCCGTCGCTTAAGGGCGTCTGATGGCCCTGTTCGGACAGCTCAGCGAACGCCTCTCCACTACGCTTGGCCGTCTCGGCGGGCGCGGACGAATCACCGAAGAGAATGTGGCGGAAACGCTACGCGAGATACGCATCGCGCTGCTCGAGGCCGACGTTGCGCTGCCCGTTATCCAGCGGTTTCTCGATGCGGTAAAAGCGCGGGCGCTCGGTGCCGAAGTGGCGAAGAGCGTTTCGCCCGGTCAGGCCTTCGTCAAGATCGTTCACGACGAGCTGGCGGGAGTGCTCGCCGCGGGCAACCCCGAACTCAATCTGCGCGTGCGGCCCCCGGCCGTCATCCTGCTGGCCGGACTCCAGGGCGCGGGCAAGACCACCACCGTCGCCAAGCTCGCGGCGAACCTGAAAGCGGCGCGCAAGCGCGTGCTCGTGGTCTCCACCGACGTGCGTCGGCCGGCGGCGATCGAGCAGTTGCAGACGCTTGCCACGCAGGTCGATGTCCCGTTCGAACCTGCCAACGGAGAGACTCCGCTCCAGATTGCCAAGCGTGCGCTCGAGCGGGCCCGGCGCCAGTTGATGGATGTGCTGATCGTGGATACGGCCGGGCGCCTGCACGTCGATAGCGAATTGATGGACGAGGTGCGCGCGTTGTCCGGGGCTCTGAAACCTGCGGAAACGCTGTTCGTGGCCGATGCCATGACTGGCCAGGACGCGGTGCGTGCCGCCGCCGCCTTCAACGAGGCGCTCGCGCTGACCGGCGTCATTCTCACCAAGGCCGACGGCGATGCACGCGGCGGCGCGGCGCTGTCGGTGGCCGAAGTGACCGGCTGTCCGATCAAGTTCATCGGCACCGGCGAGCGCATCGATGCCCTGGAGGCGTTCGACCCCCAACGCATGGCGGGGCGCATTCTGGGCAAGGGCGATGTCGTCGGGCTGGTGGAAAGCGCGACCCGCAAGATTGACAGTGACAAAGCCGAAAAGCTGGCCGGCAAACTGCGCAAGGGCAACGGTTTCGACCTTGAGGATTTTCGTAACCAGATCGAGCAGATGATCGACATGGGCGGTATCAAGTCGTTGCTTGACAAGTTGCCGGGCGGACAGCGTGTGCCCGCCGCGGCCGCTGCCGGGTTCGATGACAAGGCCTTGCGGCGTCAGATTGCCATCGTCAACTCCATGACGCCGCGTGAGCGCAAACGCCCGGCGGTACTCGATGGTTCGCGTCGCCGCCGTATCGCCGCCGGATCGGGCACGGCGGTGCAAGACGTCAATCAGTTGCTGCGCCAGTTCCAGCAGGCGCAGAAGATGATGAAGAAATTCAAGAAGGGGGGCATGGCGCGAGCCATGGGCGCGCTCGGCGGCGGACGCCTCCCGCCCGGCTTTTAGCTGGGCGTCTCGTCAGCCGGTACAGGGGCGTGCCGTCCGCCGGGCGAATCCTTTGAAAGCGAGTTCGTAGGCGCGAGCTCCTTCTCCGGGGGTGATGGGGTGTAAGGCCTTTTTGCCGCCATGGGTGACAAACACACCCCTTTTTTCATATAATGGCCGGTCTTTCAGCCAGCAGACAAGCGCGGAGTACGGCGCAGATGGTCACAATTCGACTTGCACGCGGTGGCGCCAAAAAGCGTCCCTTCTATCATCTTGTAGTCACGGACAGCCGTAACTCCCGTGACGGGCGCTTTATCGAGCGCCTGGGCTATTACAATCCGATTGCTACGGGTCAGGAAAAACGCCTGGTGCTCGACAGCGAGCGCGCGGCCTTCTGGGTTGGGCGCGGTGCGCAGCCGACGAGTCGCGTGGCTGCCTTGATCAAGGAAGCCGCCAAGGACGCGGCCAATGCCCCGGCCGAGAAGACGGAGGCGGAGGCTGAAGCCACGGCCTGAAGCCGGGCAGAGCATGGCACCCACGCCGGACGCCTGGGTGATGTTGGGTCGAATCACCGGGGTGTATGGAGTGCGCGGCTGGCTGCGCATTTTTTCTCATACCGATCCGCGTGAAGGAATTTTGAGCTACCCGGTGTGGTGGCTGGGCGAAGCCGGTGACCGTCACGAGCAGGCACTGGCAGAAGGCCGTGTTCATGGCCACGGTGTGGTGGCACGGCTTGAGGGGATTACGGATCGCGACCAGGCACTGGCGCTGATCGGAACCGACATTGCGGTGCCGCGCAGTGCACTCGTCGATGGCGAAGGATACTACTGGACGGATCTGGTGGGCCTGGCGGTGAAAAACCGTGACGGTGTTGACCTGGGACGCATCAGCGGCCATATCGACACCGGAGCGCACGACGTGATGGTCGTGAAAGACGGTTCGCGCGAGCGCCTGATCCCCTGGGCACTGGGGCGCACGGTGATCGAGGTGCACGAGAACGAAGGCTGGGTGCAGGTCGATTGGCATCCAGAGGATTGAGGCGATGACCCAACCGGTGCCGCGTTTCGATGTGGTGACCATTTTCCCGGAAATGGTGGCCACGGCACTCGGTTTCGGTGTAATTGGACGCGCCCTGGAGTCGGGTGGCGTGCAGGTGGAAACCTGGGATCCGCGGGCCTACACCACCGACCGGCATCGCACCGTGGACGACCGCCCTTATGGTGGCGGACCGGGGATGGTGATGAAGTTCGAACCGCTGGCGGCAGCGGTGAGGGCGGCCAAAGAGGCACGCTCCGATGCGGGACCGGTGGTGTATCTGAGTCCCCAGGGCGCGAAGTTTGACGACCGGTGCGCCCGCGAACTGGCAGCAACCGGAGCGGTGCTGATATGCGGCCGCTACGAAGGGGTCGATGAGCGTTTCGTCGATGCGTGCGTGGACGAAGAGCTCTCGGTCGGAGATTATGTGCTGTCCGGCGGTGAGCCGGCAGCGATTGTGGTCCTGGATGCGGCGATACGCCTCATCCCGGGCGTGTTGGGTGACGAGAATTCGGCGGCGGAAGATTCCTTCGCGACCGGGATTCTGGATTGCCCGCACTATACGCGACCCGAGGAGATCGAGGGTCGCCGGGTGCCCGAGGTGCTGATCTCGGGCGATCATGCGGCCATCAACCAGTGGCGGTTGGCCGAAGCACTGAGGCGCACACGAGCGCGCCGAACGGATTTGTTGGCCGACGATTCGGCCCGAGACGGAGCAGAACCATGAGTCAGGTGATCGAAGAACTGGAACGCGAACAGCTGCGCACGGACATCCCCGAATTTGCCCCCGGCGATACGGTCGTGGTGCAGGTCAAGGTCACCGAAGGCGGGCGCGAGCGCTTGCAGGCTTTCGAGGGCGTGGTGATTGCCAAGCGTAGCCGCGGCATCGGCAGCTCCTTTACCGTGCGCAAGGTGTCGCATGGCGAAGGTGTCGAGCGCGTGTTCGCCACGCATAGCCCGCAGCTCGGCAGCATCAAGGTCAAGCGCAAGGGTGACGTCAATCGCGCCAAGCTCTACTACCTGCGCGATCGCAGCGGCAAGTCGGCCCGCATCAAGGAAAAAATCTAGCCTTTTTCGGGACTCGGGAGGGAGCACCGGCTTCAAGCCTGCGCTCCCGGCAGTCAAAGTTTGACTGTATTGCTTCACGAATCAGCGCAGTACACTAATGTGGCTGTTCGATTGTTGCCCGATCCGTCATGACTCGAAAACTCCTGTGCCTGATTGCGTTTGTGTCGATTGTGGGCACAGGCGGGCTGTGTCGGGCCGCCGCAGTTCCCGTGCCCGCACCCACGGATGCCACCGC
>JBAUSV010000083.1:0-1558 GCA_049581885.1 Gammaproteobacteria bacterium
GCCGTTGCGCAGCGCGCTTGCCACTTCCGAGGCCAGCAAGGTCTTGCCGCGCAACACGCCGTGCTGGTCGGCGAACGAGAACCGCACCAGTTCGAGGTCGTGCTGCTTGATGGCGCGCTCGACGGCGCGCGCGGCGCGCTCCTGCGCCGCCGACCACAGGCCGTGGCGGGACACGAAATCGCGGGGTTTGGCGGGAACGGGCTTACGCGGGGGCATCAATCACCATAATGCCCGCTACCACGAACGCCCTCAATGCCCATTCGCCCAGCGCGTCGCCTGGCGCTTGTCGGTTTCGGTCTTGCGCCAGTAACCCTGCCAGTCGTCGGCCGGGCCGATGCCGTCGATGGCCGCTGGCCCGGTAATGGACGCCGCCTGCGCCTCGTCGAGCACCATGAGCGGCCGTTCGCCCTTGCCCATCTGCTCGATACCCGCGCGCAGCAGCTTGCGATAGGCGACGATCGCCTTGTCCGAGGTGCCGAGATGCTCCTCGGTGCGGTCCTGGATCGCGCCCATGGATTCGCAGGCCCATTGGTCGTGCACGTTGATGTCGGGGCCCATGCCGGTATAGGTCGCGGTGTCCTGCTCGTGCGGGTCGTAGCCCCAGTCGTTGTCCTTGTTGCGGTTCGGGATGTAGTCCGGGAGATTGTAGAGTTGCAGCCGCTGCCGCCGCATCTCGTCCTTATCGACCGGTTCGCCAAACGAGGTGAAGATCGCGTACCAGTAGTGCTTGTCGTCGTCGATCGGCACGTGCCATTGGGTGATGGTCATCTCGCGGCTCATCGGAATGACGAAGGCGTTGGGGAACATCAAGTTGGTGACGCGCACGTGCGTGCTGCGCTCGCTGATCTGGCGCAGCGTCACCAGCCGGAAACCGAATTCGGTCAGCTCGACCTCGATGCGCGGCACCGGATACTCGCGCATGATTTGCGACATCGGCATGTCGGAATCGCGCGTGATGTCGCGGAACACCTTGCCGTAGCTCTTGGTCGGATCATCGTCCTCGAAGAAGCGGTGCAGGAACGAGGTGTGCACCGGGTCAATGCCGACCTCCAGCGACTGCAGCCAGTTGCAGTCGATCAGCCCTTTGAACGCGAAGGTGTGGCTGTCGGGCGCAACGAAGCAGTCGAAGTGCGGCAGCGCCGGCGGCTCGCCCGGCCCCATATAGGCGAACAGGATGCCGCTGCGCTCCACCACCGGATAGGACACTTGGCGAATGTTGGCGCAGAGGTTGCTGTCGGCGGGCTCGGCCGGCGTTTCCACGCAGGCGCCGTTCACGTCGAACAGCCAGCCGTGGAAGGCGCAGCGCAAACCGCCGGCTTCGAGACGGCCCTTGGAGAGATCTGTGCCGCGATGGGGACAGCGGCGGCCGATCAGACCGTAGCGGCCCCGCTCATCCCTGAAGATCACCAGGTCCTCGCCGAACAGCCGCACAGGCTTCACCGCCCGGTTGGTGCCCGACAGTTCGTCGACCAGCGCCGCCGGCTGCCAGTAATGCCGCATCAGCGCGCCAGCCTGGGTGTCGGGCCCGGTGCGGGTGATGAGATCGTTTTGTGCCTGG
>JBAUSV010000084.1:0-18423 GCA_049581885.1 Gammaproteobacteria bacterium
CCTGGTCGAGGTATCCGGAAGCTGGAGCCTGCTCGGGGTCACAGAGGGGATGGGCGTGATGATCGACCCGAACCAGTCCACCGCCTTTCGCATCACCCCGGAACTCGCGGCACAGCTGCGGAGCGACGTCGAGGAAGCGATGGCGAGGATCTCCGCCCAACAACATGATCCGAGTGAGTTCCCTGGTGGCGAGGGAGGCTGATCTATGCCTGCCTCTACCACTTTTGAACGGGCTCTGGAAGCGTTCAGGCGTAACGACGCCGTGGAAGCACGCCGCCTTGCGGAGATCGCAGCAAGAGAACAGCCGCAGGATGCGGGCAGCCGCCAACTTGCAGGCACGGCAGCAATGGTATCCGGCGACACGGATGCCGCCGTCGGCTTTTTTGGCGAGGCAATACGTCTTGCCCCCTCAAGCGAGAAAGCGGCGTATGCATGGACAGGCATCGGCCGCTGCCACCTGAACCGGGAACACTTCGAACAGGCCCAGATGGCCTTCCATCGTGCCTTGAGCCTGATGCCTCACATGCCGATAGCTATGGCCGGCATGGCTTACGCGCTCGTAGCTCAAGGCTACTATACCGAAGGGGAAGCGGCCGCACGCCGGGCACAGGAACTCGGCGACGAGAGTACGGACACTCTCAACACGCTCGCAAGGGCCTTGCTTGCCCAAGACCGCCTGGACGAGTCGGCCGAGGTACTAGGAGCCTCCCTGCGCCGCGATCCACAATCGCCGGAAACACGCACTCTTTACGCCAACCTCCAGAAAGTGCGCGGTCGGATGACGGAGGCGGAGCAAATCTATCGCGAGGTTCTGGAGGGAACGGCCGATGTCCCGGCCTGGATTCAGCTCTCCCAGATGAAGACATTCCGGGAGCGCGACGCCGACGTGGAGCGGATGGAAACACAACTGGCGACAACGAAAAATGCCGCGCCCAGCATACGCAGCGACCTGCTCTTCGCGCTCGCCAAAGTCTACGACGATCTCAACGAAACCGACCGTGCTTTTGCCTGCCTGGAGGAAGCGAATCGCTTGCAACGGCCCTTGTTCGCCTATGATCCGAAATCAGACGAAGACAGGATGAGACGGATCGAGGACTTGTTTACAGCCGAGTTCATCGAGCGCTTTCCCGACAGTGGCCAGACCGGCATCCACGCCATCTTCGTAGTTTCCATGCCGCGCTCGGGATCCACGCTCATGGAGCAGATGCTGGCCTCGCATCCCGAGGTACGCGGCGGCGGCGAAATCGAACATTTCGTCAAGGTTGCGACCGAACTAAGCTACAAATGGGGCGCTCAACCGGAATTCCCCGATCTAGATCCGGTCATGGCGACTGCCGATTTGCTGAAAGCCGGCCAGCGCTATGGCGAACTTACCACCGTGCTGCAACTCGTAAAGCCACGGTTTACCGACAAGAGCCTGGCGAATTTTCAGTACATAGGACTGATCCGAATGATGCTGCCGGACGCCCGCGTGGTGCATGTCCGGCGACACCCCTTGGCCACCGCTTTCGGTTTATACCGACAACGGTTCGCGCGCGGCCTTGCCTACAGTTACGATTTCGAACACATTGCCCGTTACTATCGGGCCTACGAACGGCTGATGGCGCACTGGCGCCACACTTGCCCCGACGCCTTCGTGGAGGTCTTTTATGAAGCGCTTGTCGCCGACCCTGAACACGAGCTGCGGCGCGTGCTCGACCACGTCGGGCTCTCTTTCGACCCCTCCGTCCTCGAGTTCCATCAAACCGAGCGCCCCGTGCGCACGGCAAGCATGATTCAGGTACGCGAACCGCTTTCGACACGTGGAGTTGAGCGGCACAAACGTTACGCAGAATATCTTGCCCCGCTGGCAGAGCAACTGGCGGACGAGATCGCGAACTACGAGGCGGAACTCGGTCGTACACTGACATCAACAGACGAGAGCAAATCGTGATTCCACGGGCAGAGCCGATGCACGACGCGCGTTTGTCGGCGATGTGGTGACGCGCACCCGCGCACCGATGCGAGGGGAAACGGTGTCAATGCACCATAGCGTAAGCGTGGACCGCTAGCTTCCGACAACCGGCGACTCTTGAGCGCCAAACCGCCAACAGATGCCCAAATACGAGACGTTGAGCGAGCCAGGCGACAACGGTGATGGTGGCGTACCATGAAAATGAAGGAGAAACTTTCTTGAACGCAAGCGACACGCAGCCGCTGCTCGTTCGTCTGATGTCGGAGGCGACTGCAGCGCAGGAGCGAGGGGATATCGATCAGGCTGAATCATGCTACCAGAGACTGATGGCCCGCTACCCTCGCTTCCCCGACGCCTGGCATTATTACGGCCTCCTTCTGCACCAGCGCGGAGACCACGAACGCAGCCTGGAATTCATGCGCCGCGCCGAGAAGCTCGATCCCGACAATCTCGTCTTTTTGCTCAATCTCGCCGCCGTGCTGCGCGAACAAAGGCAACTGGAGGACAGTCTGGACGTGCTGCACCACGCGCATGCCGTTAGCCCTGAGCACGGTCAGGTGCTCGCCCAGGCCGTCCAGATCAGCCTGCTGCTCAACCGGGGCGGAGAACTGATCGAGGAAGTGAAAAAGCGCATAGCGCAATTACCCGAAAACTGGCACCTGCGGATGCTACTGGGCGACTGCCTGGAGCAAGGCGGGGAGCGCGAACAGGCCATCGAGGCGTTTGCCGAGGCAGCACGCCTCGCGCCGGCCGTCGACAAGACCAAGGCCCACCTGCGCCGCGGGTGGGTCGCCCGCGGTGCCGGTAATTTGTCACTAGCAGACTCGGCGTTCCAGACAGCAGCAAGTATCGATCCAGGTTCCAGTTGGGCGGTTCTGGGTCTCGCACAAATTGCTGCAGAGCAGGGAGACTTCGAACGCGGCGCAAGGCTGGCCCGCAAGGCCATCGAACTCGACTCAAGTTGCCATTCGGCCTGGAGGCTCCTTGTCAACACCGACGAGCATCGTAACGATCCGGTCTTCCTTGAGGAATTGGAAGCAGCGGCCCGTAAAGCGGGCGATGACCCGCGCGCATGGCAGTTGCATTTCGCACGCGGCCAGGCATGGGAGAAGCGAGGGAATTACGATCACGCCTTCGCGGCCTATGCGCTCGGCAACGCCCAGCACAGCCTGACCCGCCCTTACTACTCACGCGAAGCGCAGGATGCCTACGCCGACGATATTATCGCCCACCTGGACGCCAACTTCGTGGATCGCATCCGCCGGGTCGGGACGGAGTCCCCCGGCGCGATCTTCGTATGCGGCATGCCGCGCTCGGGTACCACGCTGGTGGAGACGATCCTGGCCGCTCATCCCGACGTGTCAGCGGGCGGCGAGATGCGCCATATCCATGACCAGCTGCGACGCAGGATGCGTCCCGTCCCCCTGGATCGGACCGCAAGCTGGCTTGCCGAGACCGACGATGCGACGCTCCGTGAGATTGGCCGGGACTGGCGCGCGGCACTCGATGACGCGGCACACGGCAAACCGCGCGTGACGGACAAAATGCCCGGCAACTTCGCGCTGCTCGGCCTGATCCACGCCTGCCTGCGGGATGCCCGCATAGTACACGTGCGTCGCGATCCTCGCGACAATGCCTTTTCCTGCTTTGCGACTCCATTTTCCGAGGGACTCGAATTCTCCTTCGTAATGGAAGATACCGCTCACTTCTACCGCAGCTACACCCGACTGATGGCCCACTGGCGCAGCGTGCTCGGAGCCGACCGGATTATCGAGATCGAATACGAAAGCCTGGTCGGGAACCCGGAAACCGAAATACGCCGGCTGCTCGCCGCCCTGGAACTCGATTGGGACCCGCGCTGCCTGGAGTTCCACAAGAAGTCGCGCACCGTAAGCACCGCAAGCGTCTTCCAGGTACGCCAACCGATCTACCATCGTTCGATCGGGCGCTGGCGGCACTTCGAGACACATCTGCTACCCTTGCTCAAAGCGCTCGAAGAAAACGACCTGCAGTGAACAGAGCACACCGCCGCTTGCTCCGGCCCGTCGCCATGTGCGCGCTGGTTGTTGTTGCGACATTACTTGCGGGGTGCGCGACGCGCCCCGGTAATCCGGGCAATGTAGCGCCGCAGAAACGCGACCCGCTGGCGCCGGTGAATCGGGAAATCTACCGCTTCAACATGCTCCTCGATGCGGCGGTGCTGCGCCCCATCGCCAAGGGCTATGCCGACGTGACCCCGCAACCGGTGCGCTCGCATCTGTCCGATTTCTTTGCCAACCTGCGCCTGCCGGTCACCGTCATCAACGATCTGCTGCAACTGAAACCGCTGGACGCAGTGCGCGACACCGGGCGCTTCGCGGTCAACTCCACACTGGGTTTCGCCGGACTGTTCGATCCGGCCTCGGAGTGGGGCATGCCGCCTCACAGCGAGGATTTCGGTATTACCCTCGCACGCTGGGGCGTGCCCAGCGGGCCGTATCTGCAAATCCCCTTCCTGGGGCCCAGCGACCTGCGTGATGCCGTGGGCATGTATTCGGATTACTTCGGCTCCACGTCCTATTGGACGGGCTGGAAACCGCGTACCCGCAACACGATCTATGCGCTGCAGGCCGTCAGCGAACGAGCAAGCTTTCTGAACACGGATCAGTTGCTGGAGCAGTCCTATGACCCCTATGCGCTATTGCGCAGCATCTACTTCCAGAACCGTGACCAGGCGGTGCGGAAGAACCTGCCCAACTACAATCCGAACCAGACGCTCGATTATGAGCAGATGCTGGAACAAAGCGGCGGCGCGACACCGGCACCCTCACCTGCTACCGGCTAGCCCGAGTCCCCTGCCCCGAGCCCCATGTCCCAAGTCAAAGTTTATCGGGGCTGGCCGGACTCTGGGCTGTGCCGGTCGATCGAACCGGGGACAGCAGCTTCTGTATCAAGTCTTCCACATCGCAAATCCGGGCCATCGCCATTAACCCCTCCGGTGGATTGCTGATCTCCAGCGTGCGCGATTCGCGACGCACCTCACGCAGCCACTCGATGACCAGTGCCAGGCCCGCACTGTTGATCCGCTCCACCCCGGAAAAATCGAGCCGCACCCGTTCCTCGACCTCGAACAAGTCGTGACTTGCGTGCAGCAGGTGCATGACCGTATCAAAATTCACTTCCCCTTCCAGGCGGAACCGGCCAGCACCTTCGCTGGACAAGCGGGCACGCTCGGACGAGTGATTGGTCAGAATCACTTTTTGTTCTCGTCACCCGCCGGCGATTGCGCCTTCTGCAGGCGTTCGATAAGCGCTTTCAGACTGGTATGTTGGATTTCTGATTGAAATTCGTTGCGATAGGTTTGCACATAGGACACACCGGCGATCTTGACATCGAACGCCTTCCAGCCGTCCGCCGTCTTGTGCAGCACATAATCCACCGAAACCGGATTGTGGTTCGCAGCCGTGACCTGTGTCTTCACCGTCACAAACTGCTTCGAGGTGTCTCCGCGAAAGGGCAGCACTTGCACCTTGGCACCGTCAAAGCCCTGAATACCCTTGGCGTACGTCGTGGTCAGATAATGCAGGAAGGCCTCCTGGAAAGCCTTGCGCTGCTCAGGCGTGGCCGTGCGCCAGGCTCGTCCCAGAACCAGTTGCGAAGTAAAGTCGAAATCGAAGTGCGGCAGTAGATATTCTTTCACCAGTTTTTCGGCCAGTGCAGGATCGTTCTTGAGCTTCGATGCATTCTCGGTCATCGCCTCCAGTACCTGCTGCGAGGCGGCGCGAACCACGGCGACCGGTCCCTGGGCTTTGCTGCTGCCCGAATCCGCAGCCATTAAGGGCCCAGCCACAACGCAGGCCAATACCAGGCCCAAAAACCGTTTACTGCTTGTCATGCGATGTGCCTCCTGAAGAACTCTTACTGTTAAACATGAATTGACTGATCAAATTCTCCAACACAATCGCCGATTGCGTGAAATGGATCGCACCCCCGTTCTGGAGCGACTTGAGCGAACCGCCCGGACTGATGCCGATGTATTGATCGCCCAGCAGACCGCGCGTTTGAATGCTGGCGCTGGAGTCGGTGGGAATCTGATCGTACCGCTTTTCGATATTGAGTTTAACCACGGCCTGCAGGCTTTTCGGGTCAAGCGTGATTTTCGACACGCGACCGATGCGCACGCCAGCCAAGGCAACCGCCGCGCCCTCCTTGAGTCCGCCAACATTGTCGAAATCCGCCGTCACGGTATAGGTATCTCCACTGCTGAAGCTGTTCATGTCGGTGGTCTTGATTGCCAGAAAGAACAAGGCTCCAATTCCAAGCAGCACGAACAATGCCGTGCCGATTTCCAGACCGAAGGTTCTGCGCATAATCAAAGTCCCTTGAACATATAGGCGGTGAGCAGAAAATCGAGTGCCAGCACCGCAATGGACGAAACGACGACCGTGCGTGTAGTGGCACGCGCGACGCCTCCAGGCGTGGACAGAGCATGGTACCCCTCGTACACGGCAATCAAATTGACGGTTAGACCGAACACGACGCTCTTGATGATGCCACCGAGAAGATCGTTCTTGAACGATACGTTGGAAACCATCTGGCCCCAGAACACATTCGGATCCATGCCCATCATGACCACCGCGACCAGCCAGGCGCCCAGTATGCCGATCAGGCTGAAAATGAGCACGAGCAACGGGACGGCAATCACCCCGCCTGCAAAGCGCGGCGCGACGACACGGTGCACGGGATCGATGGCCATCATTTCCATCGCCGAAAGCTGCTCGGTGGCGCGCATCAGGCCGATTTCGCTGGCGAGCGCCGTCCCCGAACGACCGGCATACAACAGAGCAGAAATAACCGGCCCCAGTTCGCGCATCAGGGTAATGGCGACGATCGGACCAAGCGTCACGGTGGCACCGAAACGGCCCAGCACCCCATAGAGCTGCAATGCCATCACCAGACCGATGAAAAACCCGGCAAACCCTACCAGCGGCACTGTGCGGTTACCAAGCGCATACACCTGCTCTACTACCAGCAGTGGGCGCATGCAGGCCTTGGGAAACAATGCCACGACACGCGCAAAGAACAGCCACGCCGCACCGAAAGCGCTCATCCCCGTGCGGAACTGGCGAATGAGCGAACCTTGCGCGACACTCATCAGTGATCCTCCTCCAGCAGAGAGCGGTCGTAGTCGGGCGCGGGGAAATGAAACGGCACCGGCCCATCGGCAATGCCCGTCATGAACTGGCGTACCCAACTGGAACGATTCTCCCGCAAATCCTCGGGACTGCCGTGGGCCACCACCTTGCCCTCGGATATCAGGTAGTTAATATCCGTGATGGATTCGACCACGCCCACGTCATGGGAAACGATAACCGTGGTCAGACCGAGCGTATGGTTGAGGCGACTGATCAGGCGCACGATCGCCCCCAAAGAAATCGGATCCAGGCCGGTGAAGGGCTCGTCGTAAAAAATGAATTCCGGATCCATGATCATCGCCCGGGCGAGCGCCACGCGGCGTTCCATGCCGCCCGAAAGCGTCGACGGCATCATTTCCGTCGCGCCACGCAAACCCACTGCCTGCAGCTTCATCAGCACCAGTGTGCGGATCATCGACTCGTTCAGGTTAGTGTGTTCACGTAGCGGAAAAGCCACGTTTTCAAACACGTTCAAATCGGTGAGCAGCGCCCCATTCTGGAACAGCATCCCCATGCGCATGCGCAACGCATATAGCTCACGCGAGCGCAAGGACTGTATGGGCATGCCGTCGACGCGGATATCTCCGGACTTGGGATGAAGCTGCCCGGTGATCAACCGCAACAGGGTGGTTTTTCCGGTACCGCTCGGCCCCATGATGGCCGTAATCTTGCCCCGCGGGATGTCGATATCGACATTGTCGAAAATCGCCTGGTCGCCGCGTTCGAAAACGAGATTTCGAATCCGGATGGCCGGGTCGGAGCCGGAACCGGCCACCGGCGGCGCACCCTTGGCACCGTCAGGGGAAGCAGCCAACGCCGGCCGCGAGTCGTTCATCCCGCTTTCCGTTCCAGTTCGGGATCATACTGTCCCTGCCGCGCGAGGTGATTGAGACGAGCCCGGAAGGTAAAGGCCTGTGCCGCGGCATCGGCCTGTTTCGCTTCACCCCGCCAGGTTTCGAGCACCGGGTTCTGCAGCGCGCGCGCATAGGAGAACGTCAACGGCCAGGGTAGCGGCCCGCTGCTGTTCATGGCGTTCAGGTGCGCGGTCGCCTGCTCCGCGCTCTGCCCGCCGGACAGAAACGCGATGCCGCCCACCGCGGCCGGGACATACCGGCGCATCGTACGCAGCGTCGCCTCGGCGACTTCTTCCACCGAACTCTGCTGCGGACACTTCTTGCCAGCGATCACCATGCTCGGCTTGAGAACCATGCCTTCCAGCAACACACCCTGCGCCGTCAATTCCGAAAACACCCGCTTCAGGGTGCGCGCCGTCGCCGCTTCGCACTGGGCCTGTGTGTGCGCCCCGTCGATCAGCACCTCCGGCTCGACGATGGGCACGATATTCGCCTCCTGGGCCAGCGCGGCATAACGCGCCAGGGCATGGGCATTGGCTTCGATACAGGCGTCGCTGGGATGCCCCTTGTCCACCTCGATAGTGATAACCGCGCGCCACTTGGTAAAGCGGGCACCGATCTTGTAATACTCGGCAAAGCGTTCGCGCAGGCCATCAAGACCCTCGGTCACCTTTTCGCCGGGATGCAGGGCAAAATCCTTGGCTCCCTTGTCCACCTTGATGCCGGGCAGGATGCCGCGGCCATCAAGCAGAGCCGGGATCGGCTCGCCCTTCGAGGATTCCTGGCGCAGGGTCTCGTCGTACAGGATGACTCCGCTGATATAGCGCTCGATATCGGGAGCCGTAAACAGCAATTCGCGGTAATCCCGGCGGGTGTCGGGCGTCGACTCGACCCCAACCGCCGCCAGGCGTTTCTCGATCGTGCCCGTGCTCTCGTCCGCAGCCAGAATGCCCTTGCCGGGGGCCGTCATGCGCTTTGCGGTATCAATCAAATGCTGCTGATTCATGTCTGCCATGCCCTGTGAATTTCCGAAGCGGATGGAATTAATGTTAAAGGATATCAGACCCATGATGCTGCGTATGCAAGAGCATTCCCAGCGGCGCCGTCACCAGCGCGGCAGCGGCCAGAATCCAGAACAGATCGGCCACCGGCAACGCGCCGGCACAAAACCCCAGTAACGCCACCAGGCCCGCACCCAAGGCATTGCCGAGCCCCAGGGCGATCCCGGAACCGAAAGGCCGGTTCTCGGGAAAAATATCCTGCCCTTCCACGGTCGTCAGCGGGAAAGTGGCAAACGCCGGAATGCCGAGCAGCGGAGCCCCCAGCCACAACGCGGGCGTGCTGCCCAAGGCGATCAGCGCCAGACAGAAAGCCATCAAGACGCCGGCGCCGAAGAGTACCGGCCGGCGGCCGATACGGTCCGCCAAGTGACCGCCATAGAGTGTCCCCACCAGCCCGACTATCAACATGAGCGTCACCAGCGAAGCGCCGCCGATCAATCCACCGCCCCGAGCGTTCCACAGCATGGGCAGGTAGGTGACCGCTCCCATGACCGCCAGTCCCCGCAGCACCACGTAAGCCAGCAAACGGGCCGTGGCGCCCATGCGTCCACGCAGGCGTATCCGCCACTGCGTGGAGGGTACATCGGCACGGGGCAATCGCCAGGCCACCAGGGGCAGACTGACCAACGCGATCAAGGCAGGCACCCACAGGCTCTCGAGCGCACCCCAGACCACGACCACACTGGCAATCAGGGGCCACAGTCCACGTCCGATCTCTCCACCCAGCATCATCACGGCAACGCCGAAATGACCTCGCGAGCCGGAGAAACCGCGCGCGGCAGCTAGAGCCTGGGGATGAAAACAGGCATTGCCCACGCCAATCAGCACCAAAACGATCAGCAATCCAGGAAGACCAGTGACGATGCCTACCAGTCCCGAGCCGAGGACAGTCACCATGACGCCGAACCACATCAGGCGGCGGCCGCCGAGGAAACAACCGAGCATCCCTGCCAGGGGCTGCAATCCCTGCCCGGCCAGCAGGGCGAACATGAGCGTACCGGCGAGGGCCGGCTTGAGGCCCATGGTGATCAGCACCGCGGGCAATACGCCAGGCAGGAAATTGGCCGCGCCGTCGTTGACGAAATGCAGCCAGGCAAGCCCGACCAGGGGCACGTAGCGCGGCGGGCCTGATTCACTGTCCGCGGGGTGCTTCACAAGGGCTCCCTGATCCGTTCATGCACGGATCACGTTTGCGTCGAAAGGCCCGGATGCAAGGCACCCGGTCAGCTACGCATTAAAGCCCGCCGGGGCCGGCGAGTGGCTCTGGAGGAATTGGTCGGGGTGAGAGGATTTGAACCTCCGACCACCTGCACCCCATGCAGGTGCGCTACCAGGCTGCGCTACACCCCGAAGGCTGCCTATGATACCCGATGACGCTCCGCTCAGCGGGCGAGCATGGCCAGCAGATCCTCCAGTTCGGAACGAACCTGGCGGATGATCTGGCGGCTCTGGGTCTGGTCTTCATGGGCTTCGTGACCTTCCAGGCGATGCCGGGCACCGCCGATGGTGTAGCCTTCTTCGTAGAGCAGGCCGCGGATCTG
The DNA here is from genome assembly GCA_049581885.1 of Gammaproteobacteria bacterium. GTDB lineage: Bacteria > Pseudomonadota > Gammaproteobacteria > JAKDMP01 > JAKDMP01 > JBAUSV01. The sequence continues at coordinate 10,585 of JBAUSV010000084.1, forward strand.
GCGGATCATCAAAACGTCATGATGGCGGTAATAGCGGCGGTTGCCGCGGCGCTTCACCGGCTTCAACTGGGGAAATTCCTGCTCCCAGTAGCGCAGCACGTGCGGCTTGACGTCGCACAGCTCGCTCACCTCACCGATCGTGAAGTAACGCTTGGCTGGTATCGCCGGCAATTCGCCGTTATGACTGGCTTCCAACATGACCTTCTACCCGCATTTTGAGTTTTTGTCCCGCCTTGAATGTTACGACACGTCGGGCACTGATGGGGATGGCTTCCCCTGTTTTCGGATTGCGCCCCGGGCGCTGCTCCTTGTCGCGCAGCTCGAAATTGCCAAAGCCCGACAGCTTGACGGCATCGCCCGCCACCAGGGCGGCAATGACCTCCTCGAAAAACTGTTCGACCAGCTCCTTGGCCTCGCGTTTATTCAAACCGAGTTCGTCGAACAACACCTCGGTCAATTCCGCCTTGGTCACGGCTTGGCATTCAGCTGCGCACATAAGCTCCCTTCTCTTCGCCCAGTCCAGCCACGATGGCCGACACCGCGGCGTCCACTTCGGCATCGGTGAGAGTGCGGGAAAAATCTTGAAAAATCAAGCCCAATGCGATACTACGGGCCTCCGCGGGGATGCCCACCCCCGCATAAACGTCGAAAATGCGCACTGTACTCAAGCGTGGACCCCCATGCAGGCGTACGCTGTCCTCTAGCTGCGCGGCACTGACCGAGTTGTTGACCACCAGTGCCAGATCCCTGCGCACCGCGGGAAAACGGGGAACAGCCGCTGCCTGCACGACACGCGGATCGGGCAAGGCATCGAGATCAATCTCGAACAGCAGCACCTCGCCTGCCAGAGACCAGGCATCGGCCAGATAAGGCGAAAGCACGCCGAATTCGGCACAGGTTCGATCGCCTATCCGCACCCGCGCGCGCCGGCCACGGGCCAATGCCGCGCGTTCGGAGGGCTGGTAATCGATGCCCTCGGGATTGACACCGGCCGCCACCAGCAGGGCCTGCACGTCAGCCTTGATGTCGAAGAAGTCCACCGTGCGCGCCGCGGCGCCCCATTGTTCGGGCAGCATCGGCCCCCAGGCCACGCCGGAGAGATGTTCGTGCTGTTCGCGCCCTTCGGAGAATACGGCACCCGTTTCGAACAGCCGTACGCGTTCGGCACGGCGGGCCGTGTTGTGCGCCAGCGCATCAATCAGACCCGGCCACAGACTGCGACGCAACACGCCTTCGCGAGCGGAGAGCGGATTATGCAGCTCAAGCGCCACCGAGCCGGCAGGCGCCAGGGCCGCATCGCGTTCTCCTGCGGCAAAACTCATGGTCAGCGCCTCGTCATAGCCCCGATCCGCGGCCAGCGCGCACAGGCGCTCGTTGCGCAGCGCAATCGTGTCCAGACGCAGGGGACGCAGGTGGCGGGACGGAGCCGCGGCGGATATGTTGTCGAAGCCCACAATGCGCGCCACCTCTTCCACCAGGTCGGCTTCGTTTTCGATATCGAAACGCGCGCTGGCTGCCGTGACCGCGAGCGAAAAATCACCCGTTCCCCGCACATGGAATCCCAGGCGCCGGAAGATGTCGGCGCAGGCGTCCACGCTCAAATCCAGGCCGGTGAGGCGGCGCAGGGCCGCGGTATGGAACTCGATGGTCTCGCGCACCGGCAGCGCGTTGACCGATTCACGCATGATCACCGGCCCCGGCCGCGCACCGCAGATGTCGACGATCAATGCCGTGGCCCTTTCCAGCGCCGCCGGCGCCAATTCGGGATCGACGCCGCGCTCGTAACGGTGGCCGGCTTCGGTTGCAAGTCCCAGTCGCCGAGCCCGGCCCCGGATGGCGCCCGGCGTGAAAAAGGCACTTTCCAGGAATACAGCTGGCGTGTCGGCGTTGACCGCACTGTGCTCGCCGCCCATGACGCCCGCGACGGCGACCGGACCGCGCTTGTCCGCGATCACCAGCATGTCCGGTGCCAGCTCGACTGCCTCTTCGCTGCCCAGCAGGGTGATGATTTCTCCCGGCTCGGCCATGCGCACGGTCAAGCCGCCCTGGAGCTTCGTTTCGTCAAAGGCGTGCAGCGGCTGGCCCAGTTCCAGCATGACGTAATTGAGTACGTCCACCACCGGGTAGGTGGGACGCAATCCGGCGCGGCGCAACCGTTCGCTCATCCACAGGGGCGTGACGGCCCGCGGATCGAGGTCGGTCAGCACCCGGCCCGCATAGCGCGGACAGGCCTCCGGTTCGCTCACCGCAACCGCCAGCTCGGAGCGCTGCATGGGTTCGACCGGTTCCGTGCCGGGCAATTCCAGGGGTGCCCCGGTGGCGGCATGCAATTCTCGGGCAATGCCCAGCATTGACCAGCAGTCGCCCCGGTTGGGCGTCAAATCCACCTCCAGGCAGGTATCGGGTAGCCTGTACAGCTCGGCAATTGTCTGCCCGAGTGGCGTGTCCTCGCCGAATGCAAGCAGTCGGTCGGACACTTCGCCCAAGCCGATTTCAGCCGCCGAGCACAACATGGCTTCCGACGACTCGCCCTGGTATTCTCGCGCCTCGATTACCCGTCCGTCGGGGAGCGTGGCACCGGGCAACGCAAGCGCGCCAACCATCCCCTTGTGCAGGTGCGGTGCCGCCGATACAACCTTGTAGCTGCCCGCCGCACCGGCATCGAGAACCAGGCATTGGAGATTGGTGCGCGGTAATTGCCTGATCTCGGTCACCCGGGCGGTGACGACTTTCTCGCTGGGTGCCGGCGCCTGCCACACTGCACTCACCTCGAGTCCGTGATTCACCAGGCACTTGGCAATCGCCGCGGCATCGAGACCGCTGTCGCACAGGCTTCGTAACCAGTCAAGACTGACGCGCATGAAACCCCGTCCTCAGGCAAACTGCGCCAGAAAGCGCACGTCGTTCTCGAAAAAGCGCCGCAGGTCCTCGACGCGGTAGCGCAACATGGCCAGACGCTCCACCCCAATACCGAAGGCAAAACCGCTGTGACGCGACGGATCGATACCGACTTCGGACAGCACGCGCGGATGCACCATGCCGCAACCCAGCACTTCCAGCCAGCCGGTCGCGCCGCACACGCGGCAGCCCGCACCGTCGCAGCGCACGCAGCTCACGTCGAGTTCCGCCGAGGGTTCGGTAAAAGGGAAATAGGAGGGGCGGAAACGTACCGCGAGGTCTTTCTCGAAAAAGCCGCGCATGAACTGCGAAAGCACCCACTTCAAATGCCCCATGTGGATCCCCTCATCAATCACCAGGCCTTCGATCTGGTGAAACATGGGCGTGTGCGTGAGGTCGGAATCGCGACGGTAAACGCGGCCCGGAGCAATCATCCACACCGGCGGTCCGCCGACTTTTTCGAGATGGCGGATCTGCACCGGCGAGGTGTGCGTACGCAGCAGGCGTCCGTCGTTAAGATAGAACGTATCGTGCATGGCACGGGCCGGATGATCGGCTGCGATATTGAGCGCCTCGAAATTGTAGTGCTCGTTTTCGACTTCGGGACCGTGTGCCACTTCGAATCCGGCCGCGATGAAGAGCTGCTCCATGCGCGCCAGGGTCTGCTTGACGGGGTGGCGCACCCCTGTTCGCTGGCCGCGCCCGGGCAGCGTGATGTCCACCGCGGCGCGCGCTTCCTCGCGCTCGCGTTCGTCCGCTTCCAGGGTGGCGCGCCGTGCATTGAGGGCGGCCGCCAGCTCGGCCTTGAGCGCATTGATCGCCTCGCCGTAGACGGGACGCTCGGCTGCATCCAGCCCGCCCACCTGAGCGAGCAGCGCCTTGACGCGTCCCTTGCGCCCAAGGTATTCGACACGCACCGTTTCCAGCGCCTGCACATCGCCCGCGCCTTCGATATCGGCACGCGCCGATTGTCGAATGCGCTCGACTTCCTGGGTGGCTGTCTCCACGATAAAGCTACCGGATAATCAAGGGGGGAGGGAACGGGGGCTTCAGCTTCAGCCCCCGTCGCTCATTGCTCGCCGCGTGCCTTTTCCACCAGCGCGGCAAAAGCAGCCTGATCGTTCAACGCCAGGTAGGCAAGAACCTTGCGATCCAGCTCGACGCCGGCCAGTTTCAAGCCGTGCATGAAACGGCTATAGGACAGGCCGTGCATGCGCGCGCCCGCATTGATTCTCGCCACCCACAGGGCGCGGAATTCACGCTTGCGGACGCGGCGGTCACGGTAGGCATATTGGCCCGCCTTGAACACCGCCTGATTGGCAGTACGCCAGTTCTTGCTGCGGTTGCCGTAGTAGCCCTTGGCCTGCTTGAGCACCTTCTTGTGCTTGCGATGAGCAGTTACGCCCCGTTTAACTCGTGCCATCGTGATTCCTCCTTAAGCGTAGGGCAGCATTCGGCTCACGCTCTTCTGATCCTGTTCGGCGATCAGAGCGGTAGCACGCAAATTGCGTTTGCGTTTGCTGCTTTTCTTGGTGAGGATGTGACGATGATGCGAATGCGATCGCTTGAACTTGCCCTTGGCAGTCGCGCGAAAGCGTTTCGCCGCACCGCGGTGCGTCTTCAATTTTGGCATTTTCAACTCCGTTTCACTTCCAGGCCCCGGTTTTATACCGACGTTCATGCCCGGGCGAATAATAGGAACGGCCTTCCCTTGCCGTTCAACCCGCATGCACCCGACCAATCGGGTGCCTGTTTTCAAAAACCCCGATTAACTCGAAGTTTCCTATGTCTTGCTCCGTTTCGGCGCAAGCATCATGACCATCTGACGCCCTTCGAGCCTTGGCATTTGCTCGACGGTAGCCACTTCGTCCAGATCTTCCCGTACTCGGGCCAGCAGTTGCCGGCCCAATTCCTGGTGCAACATTTCGCGCCCCCGGAAACGCAACGATATCTTGGTCTTGTCACCGTCGTCCAGGAACTTCAGCAGTCGCTTGAGTTTGATCTGGTAATCGGCTTCTTCCGTGCCCGGACGAAACTTGATTTCCTTCACCTGCATCTGCTTCTGCTTGCGTCGGCTCGCATGTTGCTTCTTGTTCTGCTCGAACACGAAACGGCCATAATCCATGATGCGGCATACCGGCGGCTCCGAATTGGGCGCCACCTCGACGAGATCCATGTTCTGCTCGTATGCCGCAGCAACTGCTGCCTCGATCGTCATGATCCCGGCCTGTTCACCATCAACCGTGACGACACGAACCTGTGACGCTGTGATTTCCTCGTTGCGTCTTACCTGTTTGTCCTGCGCGATGCTTCAACCCTCCAAACAAACCTGAAATATCTGAAAATGCGTCGTGCACTTTCAGAGCCGTAACTCACGTCGAATCGAGCACTCACATGCTCGATTCGCGGTGAACCATCCCTGGTCCGCAACAAGCTCCAATCAATCAGAGCTTACCGAACGTCCCTTCGCCGCAATATCCATGCCCAACCGGACCACGAAATCGTTTACAGTCATGGGGCCGAGGTCTTCCCCCGCTACCGCACGTACGGCAACAGTCCCACTGGCCCGCTCCCGTTCTCCGAGAACCAGCAGATAAGGGACTCGACACAGCGTGTGTTCGCGAATTTTATAGCTTATGGTCTCATTTCTCAAGTCGGACTCGGCCCGCAAGCCTTTGTCCCGCAGATTCGTGACCACTTCGCGCGCGTAATCGGCCTGACCCTCGGCTATGGGCAACACCATGGCCTGCACCGGCGCCAACCAGGGCGGGAGGCGCCCGGCATGATGCTCGACCAGAATTCCGATGAAGCGCTCCATCGAGCCCACGATGGCGCGATGGAGCATGACCGGCACGTGGCGGTCGCCATCCTCACCCACATATTCCGCGCCCAGTCGCCCCGGCATGGAAAAATCGATCTGCATGGTGCCCACCTGCCAGGCCCGACCGATCGAATCCTTGAGGTGGTATTCGATCTTGGGCGCATAGAAGGCGCCCTCCCCCGGCAATTCTTCCCACTCCACGCCAGCTATCCGTAGCGCGCGGCGCAGCATCTCTTCGGTGCGATCCCAGAATTCGTCCGAGCCTATGCGTTTATCCGGCCGCAACGCCAGCTTGACCGCCACATCGGTAAAGCCGAAGTCAGCATAGACCTGCATGGCCTGACGATGGAAGGCCACCACTTCAACCTCGACCTGATCCTCGGTGCAAAAGATATGGCCATCGTCCTGCACGAAGCCGCGCACGCGCATCAATCCGTGCAGTGCGCCGGATGGCTCGTTGCGTGTACAGGAACCGAATTCACCCAGGCGCAGCGGCAAATCCCGGTAGCTCTTGAGGCCATGATTATAAATCTGCACATGCCCGGGACAATTCATCGGTTTCACCGCATAGATCCGCTTTTCCGATTCGGTGAAGAACATGTTGTCCTTGTAGTTACCCCAATGACCGGATTTTTTCCACAGTTCAACATCGAGGATCTGCGGGCAGCGCACTTCCTGGTAGCCGCTGGCCCGATACACCTCGCGCATGTACTGCTCAATCACCTGCCAGACTGCCCACCCGCGCGCATGCCAGAACACCAGACCCGGCGCTTCGGGCTGCATGTGAAACAGGTCCAACTCGCGCCCGAGGCGGCGATGATCGCGCTTTTCGGCCTCTTCCAGGCGCGTCATATAGGCCTTGAGCGCCTTCTTGTCCGCCCAGGCCGTGCCGTAGATGCGCTGCAGCATCGCGTTGTTCGAATCACCGCGCCAGTAGGCCCCGGCCACCTTGGTGAGATGAAACGCCTTCAAGGTGCCGGTGGAGGGCACATGCGGGCCACGGCACAAATCGATGAACTCTCCCTGGCGATAGAGAGAGATAGGCTCATCGGAAGGGATGCTTGCGATGATTTCGGCCTTGTACTCCTCACCCATGTCACGGAAGAACTCGACAGCCTCGTCGCGCGGCATGACCGTGCGCGAGATCGGAAAATCCTGCGCCGCGAGCGCTTCCATACGCTGCTCGATAGCCGTCAGGTCGTCCTGGGTGAAGGGGCGCTTGTAGGCAAAGTCGTAATAGAAGCCGTCCTCGATCACGGGGCCAATGGTGACCTGAGCCTCGGGGAACAACTCCTTGACCGCCTGCGCCAACAAATGTGCCGTGGAGTGGCGGATCACTTCCAGCCCTTCGGCATCACGGGCGGTCACGATGCTGAGTGCGGCATCCTCGTCAATACGGTAGGCGGTATCCACCAACCGGCCTTCGACCTTGCCGGCCAAGGCCGCCCGGGCCAAACCGGGACCGATATCAGTCGCCACCTCGGCCACCGTGACCGGATTCTTGAATTGGCGTTGGGAACCGTCCGGAAGCGTAATCGTGGGCATGATGTCCTCACAGTGGCGGCTGATACAAGGAGCCGCATGCTGAGCCGGCGAGCCGGCATTTGAAATGGTAGGCGCGATTGGATTCGAACCAACGACCCCCACCATGTCAAGGTGGTGCTCTAACCAGCTGAGCTACGCGCCTGCAAGGCTCGGCATGGTACATGGGGGTGTGAGCAGGCGCAAGCACCATAGCTAACGCGGACGCCCACCCCCATCCCAACCTTCCAGTTCAATGGGGAAGGAGCAGAAGGCTCATGCCAAGGCGGTCGTCGAGCCCAATCGCAGGAAACCCGCCTACAGGCAGCATCGGTGCCAAGGCGAAGATCTTTCACTTGTCTTTGAAGCGCTTCGAAGGGAGGGTGTGCGTCCCTGGACCGCAGAGACTATCGCCCTTTGCGACAGCCTCTTAGGCCGCACGGACCAGCACCAGGAGCTGATAGGGTTCCATCAGGAGCTCCTGCGTGGCCGTGATCGTCCGGCCGGCGTACATGTCGACCATGATCTTGCGCATACCCATCTGGCGCAGGCGCCGGGCCTCCAGGCGCTGCTCCTGCTCCGTGAAGTTCGCGAGCACA
>JBAUSV010000085.1:0-3168 GCA_049581885.1 Gammaproteobacteria bacterium
GTCGCTCAAATGACCATCATGAAAGGGCCGTTCCGATGGAATTTAAACGCATATCGATTGACACGTCGAAGCATATTTTCACGATACACGGCGTGGATGTGCATGAACGTGTCATTTTGCGGCGGGAGCTACGACGTGGACAGATTGAATCCTTTTTCGCCAGGTTGCCAGCGACGGAGATTGCTCTGGAAGCCTGTGCGGGGAGCCATCATTGGGGCCGAAAATTTGGCGCCATGGGTCACCGGGTCAAGCTGATCCCGCCGCAATACGTGAAGCCCTTCGTCAAGCGCGGCAAGAACGATCGCAACGACGCGGAAGCGATCAGCGAGGCGGCCTCGCGGCCGAACATGCGGACCGTGCCGGTGAAGACGGTCGACGAGCAGGCTGCGACGATTGTCGTGAAGCACCGTGAGATGCTGGTCGGGCAACGGACGCAGGCGATCAACGCTTTGCGTGGCCACGCAGCTGAATTCGGTATTGTCGCGGCCAAAGGTTGCGGCAATATCGAGGCGCTGGTCTGGGTTCTGACAAGTCAGCCTGCCATCCCCGAAGGTGCCCGGACGATGTTTGCCCAGATGGGACGGCACGTCGCTGAGCTCGATCAGAAGATCCGGGCGATCGACCGGCAACTGCTGGAGCAGCATAAGGCCAACCCGGTCAGCCAGCGTCTCGCTGCGATCCCCGGTGTCGGGCCAATTACCGCGATTACCATGGCCCTGTCGGCAAACCCGGCGAATTTCGAGAGTGGCCGCCACTTCGCTGCGTGGCTGGGACTGACGCCACGAGAACATTCGACAGGTGGAAAACATCGCCTTGGCCGGATCAGCAAGGCGGGCAATGAGCGGTTGCGCCAGTTACTGGTCGTCGGCGCGATGGCGGTGGTTCGATACGCCAAGCCGGGCAGCAAATCAGCAAATACCTGGCTGTTGCAATTGCTGGAGCGCCGGCCGCGCAAGATCGCGGCGATCGCTCTGGCCAACAAGATCGCCCGGATCATCTGGGCGATGATGGCGCGCGGCGAGGCGTACCGGCGGCAGCCGGCAGCAGCCTGACCGCGGCCGGTGCCAGGGAGGCAAGAACGACAGAAGAAGATGGTGATCGGTCGAACCGACGAATGGCGGCAATCCGGCTGGGGTCAACGGCACATCGATGCCGCAAGTTTGTTTGGATGCCATTCGCGGAACCCATCTGGGCCAGCGGCCATGATGCCGCGCCAACAGGCCGATGGTGTGAAGGCCCCCTCACTACCTTGGCTTGGCAAGGCCATGGTAGCCTCGGGGTAAACCACCAGATGTAGGTAGAGATATCACATGGAAAAGATTCTGTATTCTGTTGACATCGCGAAGAATGTCTTCCAGCTGCACTATATTGATGAAGACACCAATACGAAATCATTTAAGTTATCGAGAGGACGATTTTCTGAGTTTTTTGTCGGGCGAACTCCGGGTATTGTCGCTATGGAGGCGTGTGCCACGGCGCATTACTGGGGACGGCAAATGATGAACATGGGTCATGAGGTCCGTCTGTTGCCTCCGACGGCGGTAAAGCCGTTCGTGAAACGGGGAAAGAAGAACGACGCTGCGGATGCCGCCGCTATCGACGAAGCCGCACAGCGTCCCGGCATTCATACAGTGCCGGTCAAGACCGAGGCGCAACAGGCCGTCTTGGCGTTGCACACGCAACGGGAGGCATTGATCGGAGAACGCACGCGAAGCGCCAACGGCGTGCGTGCTCTGTTCGCTGAATTCGGCATCATTACCCGGCAAGGCATCGCCAATGTCGGCAAATTGTGCACGGAACTCGAAAGCCTTCCGAACCACGCCGCGGTCGCGGCACAGTCTCTTTTCCGCCGGATCGATAGTATCGACGAAGAGATCAAGACCATCGAAACCGAACTCCTCGCCTTTCATAAGGCGAACGAGACAAGTTGCAATCTCGCAACCATCCCGACGGTCGGTCCCTTGCTGGCCACTCTCGTCGTGGCGACGGTCGGCGATCCCGCACGGTTCAAACGCGGGCGGAACTTCGCCGCCTGGCTTGGTATCGTATCGAAGCAGAATTCGAGCGGAGGGAAACAGAGGCTTGGCCGAATTACCAAAGCCGGCAACCCGGAAATCCGCCGCCTGCTGTTTCTCGGCGCCCTTTCCACAGTGCATCGGGCCAAACCAGGGACCTGGCTCGGCGAACTCAAGGCCCGCAAGCCCTATAAGGTCACGGCTATCGCCCTGGCCAACAAGACCGCTCGAATGATCTGGGCCGTCTTGTCGCGAGGCGATGCCTGGCGCCCGACAGCTCCACGTGCCGCCTAAAGGTGACCAGAACGAGAGAGTAGGAACGAGTTCATCTTCGCAGGGAGAGTGCACCGGCCAGACGGTTCCCCACGTGCGCCGCAGCCACGAAGACCCGCATGTGTCCGAGCGCTACAGGCGCGCTAGGCCGATTGGGACGTTGTTCGCGGAAACCATCTTGGCCTGCGCGAAAGGCGCCATAGACAGGGCCGGACATACGACCGCACCACAGACGGAACCAACGCTGGGACTTTCTTCTTGCAAGGCCGGGGGCCTTCACATACGGACACATGACCGCATTCGTGCCGCCGCCAGATTCTTGCAACGTCGATCTTGAATCCCGGGCCGTTCCACACATGACCCCATGAAACCGCATTAAATCAGTAGCGTAGAACGCCGATCGGCATCTGGACCCCAGGCCGATCAACAGGTTCGTTCCTCCACGCCTCTCGTACGCCTCACGGCGCCCGAAACTCTTCAGGATTCCAGTCCATCCGGTTTGGGACTGGCCTACAGAAAACCGGTCATTCGCGCCGCCGGGCTGGGCGGTTTTGATCCGAGGTTCGATCGGGCGCAGGGAGGCGGCTCGGCACGGATGTAAGGTATAATCCGGTTGGCCGGCGCGGGTTGAACGGGTACCCTCCCCCGGGTACAGCTCACTAACCAGATTCCACCGGAGCCCGACGAAGCCGATGCCTGACGATGACTGATCTCACCCTGTGCCACTGCGGTTCCGGCCTTAGGCGACTGCGCTACTGTGGTCTTGATCTAGCGACGATCAGCGCGCCAGAGGCGACGGCGCCACTCGCCCCGCTGCTGCAGAAGGCGGAAGCGGCGCTTGCCGCTGACAACCTGGCGGATGCCGAGGCCGCGCTGGGCG
>JBAUSV010000086.1:0-35610 GCA_049581885.1 Gammaproteobacteria bacterium
GTAAACATTCATCTCGAAGCCTGTGCCGCCGCCATGAACGGTGTCCACCTGACGAAGAAGAATCTCTTCTCATACGATGCCAAAGGCAACCCCGACCCGAAAGCCGGAGGCCGGATCTACGTGAACCAGGGCGCCTTTGCCCGCGAACTCTATCTTCAGAATCATGGCTATGCGTATTTCGAGGAAGGCTACAACTACCACGGGAACAATAAGTAAATCGCTCCGGGCGGATGTCAGACAATAGGGGGCAGACCACGGTTTCGCCGAACGAGGAATGGTCTTCAGGTCAAGGGTGCTTCAGATACGCGACAAAGGCACGCGTGAGTTCGTCTACCATCTCCGCGTCCTCTATCGGTTGCAGGGTGGCCCATTGGGAGCGGGTCGACAGGCAGAAGGATTCTATGGACTGGCTGGTCATGAGCACGGCAAGGCGTAGCGCCCGTTCCGGGTTCGGGCGGGGGATCTCCTTGCGGTAGGCGAGCATGGCCTTGATTACCAGGTCGAGATTGACGCTGATGGCCCGCCTGGCATCCTTCACGAACCGCGGGTCTTCGTCGCTTTCCAGAAACTGCTTCAACGCCCCCATGAACTGACCGTTCTTTCGAAACTGGTCGAAATTCAGCTCGACGAGCTGGCGCGCGGCCTCGGCCAGGCTAGGGCGGGCGAGTTTCTTGACCAGCAGCGCGCGGTTTCCCACGTTACTGCCCTCGAGCACATGCAGTATGGCCACGCGCAGCAGGTCCTTCTTGTCCTTGAAGCGGCGGTAGACGGTGGCCGGGGAGACGTCGGCCACTTCCGCGATACGCGGGATGGTGGCGCCCTCCAGCCCGTGTTCCATCAGGGTTACGGCGGTGGCCTGTATCAGCCGGGCGAGGGTGCGGCGGCTGCGCTCCTGCTGGGGTTCGAGGTCGATTTCTTCGTTGTCCATGGACACAGGATAGACAAAAACCGATTAGAATGTTAATGTAAATTTACATTCACATCTGGATCCGGGTGGGCAAGCGGATGGAAGGCTATACGATCACCCTGCATGACGGGCGAAAGCTCGGTTTCTGCGACTACGGCAAGCCGGACGGCATCCCGCTGATGCTCTTTCACGGCACCCCCGGATCGAGGGTTATGCCGTGGCTCGCGAAGGCCGCGTGGGTTGATGAGTTTGGCCTGCGCGTGATTAGCCCGGAACGCCCCGGCTTCGGCCTTTCGGACCCGGCGCCGCGGCGGACTATTGCTGATTGGTCGCACGATGTCGAAGAACTGGCGGACTATCTGTGCCTGGATCGTTACCACGTGGCGGGCGGCTCCGGTGGCGGTCCTTACGCGCTGGCCTGCGCCGCTTGCTCCGAGCAACGCGTGCTCTCCGCAACGTTGATCTCCAGCGGTGGCCCGCCGGAGGTCATGCGCTTAACGAAGGATATGCAATTCGGGAATCGAGTGGTATTTTTCGGGGCGAGGTATGCGCCGTTTCTCATCAAGTATTTGTTCGCTCAAATGGCAAAGTCGATAAATAAACGCCCGGAAAAAGTAGCCGCGAAGATGGCCGCACACCTGGCGAAGACGAATCAGGGTATACGGGAGGGGGATCGTGGTGAAGGTTTGCTCATAACCTTGCAGGAAGCCTACCGGCAGGGCGGCTCGGCTGTCTACACTGATATACGGCTGGTCGGGCGCGACTGGGGCCTGGACTTCAATGCGATCAAGGTGCCGGTCTTCCTGTGGCATGGCACCGAAGACAATCTGGTGCCTCTGAGTACGGGGGAGAGACTGGCAAAAATGGTTCCCGGCTGCGAAGCCCACTTCGTGCCGGATGGTGGGCACCTGTTGCTTGGCAGTGAAGAAGTGGCGTCGCAGATGATGGAAAGACTCGTGGGAGTCGCTCCATGAAACCCGAGCAGATCAAAACCAAAATCGTCACATTCATGCGTAGCGGTCACGCGGCCGACATGGTGATTAACTTGGTAGGCCCGTGGTTGGTCTATTCGTGGGCCGAGCCGAGCCTGGGGCGTGTCCACGCGTTGATGGCCTCGGCCATACCGCCGATCATCTGGAGCGTGATTCAACTCATACGCAATCGGCGGTTGGATGCACTTTCTATGATCGTGCTCGGCGGCATCGCATTATCTCTTCTTGCCTTCTTTGGCGGCGGGGGCTACCGGATGCTGCAGCTGCGCGAACATCTGTTACCGGCCGTTACGGCGTTCGTATTCATAGGGTCGGTGGCCATCAAGCGGCCGTTGTTCGTCGCGGTAGCCCGCTCCGTCGCAAGAAGGATGTCGCACGAAAAAGCGGAAGAACTGGAGCGGAAGCTCAAGAAAGAATACGTAGTGCGGCTACTCACCCGCTTGACCCTGGCTATCGGATTCGTCCTGATTCTCCAGGTCGTCATTGCCGTCATCCTGGTTTTCACCATCCCGGTAAAGGAATTCCTGATCGTGAGCCCGATCATCAACTACACCATGGCGGGTCTGTTAGTGGCGGGTTTGCTGTATCTGAAGCCGAAGATGACTGCTGCAGTCAAAGACTCGGAGCAGGCCGAGCCTGAAGCCGGCCGGTAAGCAGCAGGAATTTTCCGGACTGCGGATTAGGGCTCCCGATCAGGGGGCCAGCCAGACCCGTTTATGGTTTGCCGGCTGAATCCGAAGTTGAAAATGATGCCGCCGGAAGGATGGCTGCAGCTCCCCAGGGATTTGGCGATGCTCACCGTACCGGCCTGGTAGTTACCCTCGATATGGGAGCCGGAGAATGCGCCCAGTGCCACGTTGCCGAAGACCCGGGGCCTTTTGTAGGCCTGGTTGTTGCAGGCGGTCAAATTTGCATAAGGTAACTGCACGCCGGTATCGCGGATATCGTCAGGGTGCGCACCGTGCTGCCGGGGTTTGGACGTCGGGGCGGATTTTGCTGTGCCATGTGTCGTGCTCGCTGCGGCAGGCGTAAATTGGAGCGGTAGATCCAGATTCAGGGGTTTGGCCGGCGACGATTGCGCCAGGGCCGAAGAGGCAGCAAAAACCGCGATGCAGGCGACGAGCCATGGCTTGAAGGTCATTGTGGTTGCTCCAGTGGCCCGAACAAGGGCATTCCGAGCCTTCGACAAGTTCGAATCGCCCGGATGGCTGAAGTTCCCGTGCGTCAAAAAATGCCGGGTTCTCGGGCCAAGCGGGACAATACGGGACAGCCCACGCTTTGGATGGAAGCTGGTACTATTTGCGCCTCTTCACAAGGATCCGAAGAATGTTTTCCATGCATAAAGTCCCCCGTACGTTGATTTCCGCGACGATCATTGCGGGCGCCAGCCTGGCCCTGTCCGGTATCCGTCCTGCTCTGGCTTCGACCTCCGCGTCCAACTCGACCTCTGCGCCCAAGGCTCGCAAGGTGGAGACTCATGCCAGCATTGAGGTCGGCGGCAAGACGATCCACTACACCGCGACGGCCGGGACGATCATCCTGCGCAACAAGAAAAACCAGCCGATCGGCAGCATGTTCTATGTTGCTTACACGAAGGACGGCGTGCGCGACCTCGCGCAACGGCCAGTGACGTTTCTCTATAACGGTGGCCCCGGTGCGTCGTCCAACTGGCTGACGATGAGCGGCCTGGGGCCGTATCGTGTCGCCCTGGCCAACGGTGCGCCCAATCCGCCGCCGCCGTATGACGTGGTGCCCAGCCACGAAACCATTCTCAACGACACCGACCTTGTTTTCATCGATGCCATGGGCACTGGGTTCAGCCACATCGTCGGCAAGGGCAAGGGCAAGATGTTCTGGGGTGTCGATGAAGATATCAAGACCTTCGGCCAGTTCATCCAGCGCTATCTGACCCAAAATGATCGCTGGAACTCGCCGCTGTACCTCTACGGCGAAAGCTACGGCACGACGCGCTCGGCCGGCTTGGCCTATTACCTGCAGCAGCAGGGCGTGGCCGTGAACGGCGTGACCCTGCAGTCCTCGGTGCTCAACTATTTCGACTCCGCGCCCGGTTCGGACGTCGGATACATTTCCTACTTCCCGACTTTTGCCGCGCTGGCCTGGTACCACGACAAGGTGCCGAACAAGCCCGCCAGCCTGAAGGCTTTCGTCGAACAGGCGCGCCAGTTTGCCGATGGGCCGTACGCCACGGCCTTGCAAGTGGGCAACACGCTGCCGAAGGCCAGGCTGGATGCCCTGGCGGAGAAGATGCATGAGTTCACCGGCCTGCCGGTCGATTACCTCGAGCGTGCCAACCTGAGGGTCACTGCTTCCCAGTTCCGCAAGGAATTGATGCTGCCCGAACGCGAGCACATCGGTCGCTACGATGGCCGCTATGTTGCCCAGGACGACAGCGCAGTCTCCTCGTGGCCGACCTTTGATCCGTCCGATCAGCAGATTTCACCGGCGCTCAACCAGGGTTACCTGTGGTACGTCCATCATGTGTTGAAGTGGAAAACCACACGTGCTTACGCCGGGTTCAACTTCGATGCCTACAAGAATTGGGACTGGAAGCACAGCTCTCCCACGGGTCGCACGGAGCAACTGCCC
Source organism: Gammaproteobacteria bacterium (assembly GCA_049581885.1). GTDB lineage: Bacteria > Pseudomonadota > Gammaproteobacteria > JAKDMP01 > JAKDMP01 > JBAUSV01. The sequence goes on from JBAUSV010000086.1 coordinate 4,507, forward strand.
GACGTGGCCCAGGATCTGGCGCAGGCCATGCGCATGAACCCGTACCTGAGGGTGCTTTCCGAGAACGGTTACTACGATATGGCCACGCCCTTTCATGGCACCGAATACGACCTGAGCCAGGTTAACCTCAGTGCGAAACTGCGCAAGCACATCACGTTTGCCTACTTCAAATCGGGTCACCCCATCTACATCAACCCGAAGTCGATGAAAGCGATGCATGCCACGCTGGACGCCTTTTACACCAACACGCAAAAGGCTGACGCACGTCCCATGAAGGGCGGCTGATATCACCGGTCAAGGGTATCCCTGTATGCGCAGGTGATCCAGCAGGGTGAGGAATTGCCGGAAGTGGGCCAGGATGGCAGCCGCTTCCGGCCACTTACCCGCGACGGGCAATCGAGTCATGGGGGACAGAGCATGGATTTTATCGTAAGCTGATTCCATCAATGCTTGTTCACGGGGATATAAATAATGTTTCCCATGCATAAAATTACCCGAACCCTGATGTCCGCGATACTCATCGCGGGCGCCAGCCTGGCCCTATCCGGCATTCGTCCCGCAATGGCTGCGGCACCGATGGCCCACAAGGCAGCGCCGGGTTATTACCGCATCATGCTGGGGAAGTTCGAGGTTACGGCCCTGTCCGACGGGACCTTCGATATGCCGGTCGACAAGGTGTTGCTGGACATCAAACCCGCGGCTATCAACAAGATGCTGGCCGCGCATTTCGAGTCCTCGCCACTGCAAACCTCCGTTAATGCGTTCCTGATCAACACGGGCAGCAAGCTGGTGCTGATCGACACGGGTTCGGGCAAATTTTTCGGGCCGACCCTCGGCAATGTGCGCAAGAACCTCGAGGTTTCCGGTTACCGGCCGGGCCAGATAGATGACATCCTGATCACTCACATGCATCCGGATCATGTGGGCGGACTGCTGGCGGACGGCCACATGGCTTTCCCGAACGCTACGGTCTGGGTCAACAAGAAGGATGCGGACTACTGGCTGAACCCTGCCAACTTGGCCAGCGCCGCCAAGGGCGACAAGGTCTACTTCAAGGACGCAATGGCCGCGGTCAAGCCCTACCAGGCCGCTGGTCATTTCAAAACGTACACGGGTAGCAAGACGCTGCTGGCGGGTATCCGCTCGATTCCCGAGCCGGGACATACGCCCGGCCATACGGGTTATCTGGTGACCAGCGAAGGCAAAAAGATGCTCGTGTGGGGTGACATCATTCATGTGCAGGCCGTACAGTTCCGCGATCCTGCGGTGACAATCGTTTATGACAGCAATCCGACAGAGGCTCGTGCAACGCGCATGAAAATTCTCGCGTGGGTGGCCAAGGAGAAGATCCTGGTTGCCGGCGCCCACCTTGCATTCCCTGGTCTCGGTCATGTGCGCGAGGTCAAGCACGGCTACCAGTGGATACCGGTCAGCTACACCGTGCCCCGGTAAAAAAGCACGGTGCAACTTTACAGCCTATGAAGCGGTGGCAGAAGAGGTCACGTTCTAAACCGAGGAGGGCGCCCATGAAAATCTCGTCTAACCTTAAGTTCCAGGCACTGGCATTGATAGTCGGTTTGTTTCTGGTGGCCACGTTGATCCGACCCGTGATGGCGGCCACGGCTCCGACGGCCACGGCCACCGGCATTCCGTTGAATACGCCGTGGAAGGTGAAGATCTATGAACTGGCCCACAGCACCTTCCTGCACCCGGCGTGGGGTTGGCAGCATTCCGAACGCGATTACCGGATGGCCCTGAGGCTCGCCAAGGACGATCATCTGAAGATTGACAAGGACGCGCTATTCGCTGCGGCGTTCCTGCACGATATGGCGGCGTTTCGTCCCTGCAAGAAGAAGATGGAGCACGGCAAGTGCGCGGCGCTGCAAAGCCCGGCGATCCTGAAGAAGGTGGGCTTTCCCATGCAGAAGATTGCCATCGTGCAGCAGGCCGAGATCGGACACATGTTCTACAGCGATCCGGGGAAGGATCCCACGGCGATCGTGTTGCACGATGCCGACTCGCTCGATTTTCTGGGCGATATCGGCGCGGCGCGCATCATTTCTCTGACCGGTGCCAAGGCGCCGAGCTTCGCTCCGGCCATAAAAACGTTGCGCAAATTCCTGAAGGAAATCCCGCCGCGTCTCATCACCCCGACCGCGAAGCGCATCGGGAAGAAGCGCGCCGCGGAACTCAAGGCCTTTCTCGACACGCTTCAAAAAGAAACCTACGACGGCCGCGCGATGTGATGTCGAACGACGCGAAGAACGAGAGGAGGGGGATTCGGGACCAGGTCTCGACTTTTGCCCGAATGTAGAGTGCTCGCGCAAGTTGACCGTGATGTCGATTGGTGGCTTAATTCGTGTGACCGGAATATCCGGGGTGGTTCAATCTTCGGGGAACCGTTGAGCCGGCCGGAAAAACCAGGGGCTTCCGCATGAAGGCGAATTCCGCATCGCAACAGCTCATCGATCTGCTCGAAATCGATTGGCCAATTATTCAGGCTCCGATGGCTGGCACCTCTACGCCGGAAATGGCGGCGGCAGTTTCGAATGCCGGAGGGTTGGGGTCCATAGGCGTGGGCTCGATGACGCCCAACGCGGCATTGGCGGCGATCGAGTCGTTTTGCGAGCGCTCGGGCCGGTCGCTGAACGTGAACGTGTTCTGCCATCGACCTGCCGTCGCGGACAGTTCCAGGGAGACGGCGTGGCTCGAGCGCATGCGTCCCGAGTTCGAGCGGGTCGGTGCGCGACCGCCGGTGGCGCTCAAGGAAATATACGAGAGCTCCCTCGACAACGAGGCGATGTTCTCGGCCATTCTCGAGGCAAGGCCCAAGGTGGTGAGCTTTCATTTTGGAATGCCGGCCAAGGCGTGGATACGACTCTTGCGCGAGATGGGTATCGTCCTGCTTGGTACGGCGACAAACCTGAGGGAGGCGCAGACCCTGGTTGCCGGAGGCGTGCACGCGGTCGTCGCTCAGGGCTACGAAGCCGGCGGACATCGTGGAGTCTTCGATCCGGAAGCCGAGGATGATCAGCTGGGGACCTTCGCTCTCACGCGTGTATTGGCCGAGACAATCGATGTTCCCGTGATCGCGGCAGGGGGCATCATGGACGGTCAGGGGATCGCTGCAGCGCTTCGGCTGGGGGCGGGCGCGGCGCAACTCGGTACTGCCTTCGTGGCAAGCGACGAGTCCGCAGCTGTTGCCGCATACCGGGCGGCTCTGTTCAGCGACGCCGCGCACCATACGGTCATGACCCGCGTTATTTCCGGACGCCCCGCGCGTTGCCTGGCGAACCGTTTCACTGCCTTCGGGGCGGGGGTGAATCCGAACGATGTCCCCGCGTATCCCATTGCGTATGACGCAGGTAAGGCTCTGAATGCGGCGGCCTCGGCAATGGGTGAACCCGGTTATGGTGCACAGTGGGCGGGTCAGGGTGCTCCGCTGGCACGCTCAATGGCGGCAGGGAAACTGGTCGAGGTACTGGCCGGGGAACTCAACCACTCCTGAAGAATGGATGTCGATGCGGGTTTACTCGATACATTAGAAGTGATGAGAGGGATTCGGAGTCAGGTCTCGCATTGCAACATGCGTCATGTCGCAGGCCATTGAAAGAATGTTTCGCTCGATAGTCGGCCCGCGAGTAATTGACCCTGGCTAAGCTCAGTTTGTAGCGTGTTTTTGTTCAATCATCGGACGGAATCAGGATCCAAAGCAGGATGTACACAAGAATTCCCGGGAACGCGGCGGAAAAGATCGATACCAGCACGTAGATGATGCGCGACAGCGTCGGATCCAAGCCCAAATAATCGGCGAGTCCGCCGATCACGCCGGCAATCACCCGGTTGCTGCGCGAGCGGCGCAATGGTCGTTCAGGCAGGGTCATACTCAGCCTCCGTAACAAATAGAGATTTGTACCTTTGCGTGATGTCGGTCTTCCTTCATCAGGCCAACCTGCGAAGCCATATCCACGTTGGGCTTCCTGCGTCTCCCCGTCCCATGTTATTGGCCGGGGTGGTAGACGCGTACCGCGTGTTGCTTGATTTGGTCGGGCCAGAAGTAGACGGTGCGCAAATTCCCCATGGCATAGCGGTGGGCCTGGTCGGTGAAGTGCGGGGACTTCGGGTTGCCGCTGGTGCCGCCGACGTGGATCGCGCGGGCGCTCACCCGAGGCCCGAAATCGACCACCGCCACGAAGCTGTTGCCGTTGACGCCATAGTACTTTTTGGTGCCGGGCCAGGTGTGCGCGCCGGACGAGGCGAGTGAACCCCAGCGTGACGAGGTAAACGGAATCGCGATACTGGGCCTGGAATCGCTGAAGTGCGGATGGACCGAATCGTCGAGGCGCTGGTAGCGGTTGATATGACCCCACGGGACGCCCCAGTAGCCGAAGTCCTGCTTGAGCCGGTCAGTCGCCTTAGCGAGCGCCTCGAGGCGCTGCCTGGGCGTGACCTTTTCGATAACGTAGTCGGACACGCGCATGTCCATCTTATGCTCATCGATGCCGCTGTTCCACGCCTTGTCGCCGAACTCGTGCCACAGCGTATCGCCCCAGAACACCGCGACCGAGGTCGGGATGGAGGCGAGGCCCCAGCGATAATCCCAGTGGCGCAGTACGCCGATCGGTCCGGCGAGCTTCGCTTTAAGCGGATCGTTCGCGGGCAGCCCGTCATAGTCTTTCAACAGGATCGGGATCAGGCGGGCGAACGCCGGCAGGTAGGAATCGAAGGCGTCGGTGATCAGCTTGGCCTGGGTGAAATCGCGGGCACCGGTCAGCATGCGCAAGGCGTGTTTGCTGCGCCAGTTAGGGCCGAACATATCCATGTACTGCGGGTAATCTTTTGCCTTGGGGCTGTCCTTGCCGGCCGCCGTCCACGGCCAGTCGTTGGTGTTGAACACCCAGCCGTTGGGCGGGTCGATCACGTTGGGCATGTCCTTGAGCGGCGTCAGTCCCTGCCAGGCCGTCTTCGGGTTGCTGCCGTCCACGGGCTTCACGTAGTCGAACCGGTTGTCGCGCTTCGGGATGAACTGCGGCACCAGGAACGCGATCTGGCCCTTGTCGTCGGCGAAGATGGTGTTGTTCGAGGAGTTGGCCTTGAGCTCGGCGATCTTCATGTAGCTTTTGAGATCGGTGGCCTTGGTCCGCAGCCAGCTCTGCTCCAGTGCGGGGATCGGGGTGTTCATCAGCGCCTCGGCGATCCATTTGCCGTTTTCCTTTGCGACGATCGGCCCGTGCTGCGTGAAGTACACCGTGAATGTGCGCGACTTTGTCGTGCCGTCCTTGGCCAGGTAGGGAATCGTGATCGAGCGCGTCTTCACCGGTAGCAGTTTTTTGCCGAATCGGTAGAAATAGGTGTCGTCTTTCCTGACGATGGTTTCGGCAAACTGGTCCACGGCATCCACGCCGGTCGAGGTGTGCATCCAGCCGATGTGCCTGTTGAAGCCCTGGTAGATGAAGAACTGACCCCAGGTCGAGGCGCCGTAGGCGTCGAGCCCCTGGGCGCTCGTCATCTGGGTCTCGTCGCGGAAGTTGAAGGTGACGTGAGGGTTGATCAGCAGCAGGGCATGACCATCGGCGGAGAGCTTCGGTGCGATCGCAATGCCGTTGGAGCCGAGCACATCGTGCCAACTGGGCGGGGTCCTTTCGGTCAGTGCTACTTGCGTGTCGTCGCCAGCACCGTAGAACGCTGCGAGCCCGGAGAGCTTCACGCGGGTGATGTCGCCGCCGATGCTGCCCTCGGTGAAGGACAGCGCCATCCACGGCAGGTAGCGCTTGATGACCGTGGCGTGGGCTTCGGGATGGGTGGCCAGGTACCAGTTCATGCCGTCGGCCCAGGCGATCATGAGCTTCTTCAGCCAGGCAGGGCTTTCGGCGTAGTCCTTTTTAAGTACCACCGGGTCGATGAACAACCGTTCGCGCAGGTCCTGCCAGATCCGCGACTTGCCCTTGAGCTGCGCGTTCCAGCCCAGCGCCAGCAGGTAGTTGCGCCGGACGCGATGGAAGTCGTCTTCGCATTGCGCGTAAACGTCCCCGAAGACTGCATCGGCATCGGTCTTGCCTTGCACATGCGCGATGCCCCAGTTGTCGCGGGTGATGGTGACCCGCTGCGCTTCACGCGCGAGGCGGGCGTATTCGGATCTGTTCCTGGTGACCGGGATTTGCCATGGCTGCTCGGTTGCCGCGGCGGACGTGCTCGGCGCCAGCAGGGCGGCGGCTCCCAGCACACACGCAAAGGCGAACAAGCTGCGGCGAATATTGGACGGCATGGGTATTCTCCCTAATCGCTAAGCGATTGATCTTACCCCATACCAATATCATCTGCGCCGTGTCCACCGTAACTGCTAAGGCCTCGCGGCGCTTGGCATGAACCGCGGGCCATGCACACGCTGTTTTTACTCGAGTCTACGTCTTGATCTACTGAATAAACAAACATTTTCGTGGGGATAGCTCAGGGTTTGTCCCCGGTTCAATCTGATGGCGCTGCGGCTGCAATCTCGCGCAACGCTTGTTCGAACGCTTCCGGCGGTTGGCCGCCGGAAATCAGGTGCGTGTTGTTGACGATGGTCGCGGGCACGGAGTGGATGCCGGCCTGCTGGTAGTAGCGTTCCTGTGCGCGGACCTCGTTGGCGTATTTGCTGCTTTCCAGCACGCCGAGGGCTTCAATGGCATCGAGTCCCGCCTCACCGACGATGCGTATCAGGATGTCGCGGTCGGCGACGTTTTCGTTGTCGGTGAAGTAGGCGCGAAACAGAGCCTTTTTAAGTGCCAGTGCCCGCTGGCGATCCTGCAGTTCGGCCCAGTGCAGCAGCCGGTGCGCGTCGAAGGTGTTCCAGATGCGGCTCCCGTGGCCGGTGTTGATGACGATACCGAGCGCCGCGGCACGCTCGCGGATGGCCGTGCGGTTGGCTTCGAGCTGTGCCTTGCCAATGCCGTATTTGTGCATCAGGTGTTCGTTGGCGTCCTCACCCTCGACCGACAGTTGCGGATTCAGTTCAAACGGCTGCAGGTGGATTTCCGCCTGCACGCTGCCGTCCAGTTTTTCCAGCGCCTGCTGCAGGCTGGCGAGTCCGATCGCGCACCACGGGCAGGCTACGTCGGAAACGAAGTCTATGCGGAGTCGGGCAGTATGCGTCAGGTCCATTTATCAATCCACCTTCAGCAATCCGCCGTTGACATGGGGGGGTTGGCCGATGATGTAGCCACTGGCGTCCGATGCAAGAAAGACCACGACGCCGGCCAAATCCTCCGCCACCTGGATCCTGCCGAGTGGAATGTATTTCTCGAACTCGAACAGGTCGGGGGTGATATCAGGAATGGGTGATTTCACGGAATGCGTCAGGATTGTCGTGTAATTCATCTTACTTTACGCCAACGCAGACGGTGGTGCGCCGGTCATGATCTTGGGATGCAACATTTCGGTATGGAGTCAGCTCTCGAGTCCCAACCTGCGAGCTGAGCTATCAACCCGCAGGTTGGGTTGACGAAAGACGCGCAGCATCATGCTGCCAATTGCGCTGGGATTCTTTAAAAACCCAATAGGAGACAGACACGGTTTTCTGGACTCCATGACACATTATTCAATGCGGCAATAATCGAAGTGCCTGCTTTAGTCAATCAAGCGAAGGACGAGACCGGGAAAGAACGGGTGGCCTTATAAAAGTCGTTAAACTGTAGCCTATCCCCGGTCTTCCCATCGCAGGCGAGTGAAGGTATTTCGATATGACTATCGCTTACAAATTGTCTCTGGATGCGTCTTACTATCGCACGCTCAGGGAGCACTACTGCAGGCAGCGTCCCTTTCGATTCAGCCCCGCGTTTCAATATTCATTGCCGCTGATACCACTTGCGGGATTGTGGGTCTATGCCGAGACGGCGAATGCCGATTGGGCGAGTCCGGTAGGGTGGGGTGCTCTCTGGTGGGCGATGTTTTTTCTCATCGGAATCGCCTTTTCAAAATGGGCTGTCACCCGTCAATTCAAGAGGAAGACGGATTTCGGTTCCGAAGGAATGGTGTCGTTGTCGGATAACGGAATTTCCGTGAGCAGTCCGTATGCAAAAGGGGAATTGAATTGGGAGATCTATCCCCGCGCGGTACGGTTCCCCGACGGAATTTTGCTGATGAGAAAAGGCGCAATTCGCTGGCTGCCGGATTCCGCAATTCAGGCCGGTACGCCCGAAGATGCGACTGCTTTGGTCCGGTCTAAAAGTGTGCTCCGGAGCATTTGAATCAACTGACTGGAAAAGGCTCCTGGAGTTGGGTCTCGTCTCAGCGGGCTCGTGAATGAAAAAAAAACGAAGTCGCCGCCGAATCGATCGGCACTATGAACAGGAGTTTCACGGTCAGGTCTCGCATCGCAACCGCGTCAATCTCGGGAGCAGGACACTCGAAGGGTGACACCGGGAAAGAACTGCCGCCCTTCGAAAAGCCGCTAAACCGGGGTCTGGCCCCGGCTTTCCAAGCCGGGGCAGCAGCGTGTCATTTTTGTCCGAAGACTTTGACCTCTACACGGCGATCCGGCGCCAGGCAGGCGATCAGTTTCGCCGTGACTTTGGTGCCCTTGCATTCGCCGGGCTTGGTCACGGGGTTCGATCCGTATTCCCCCTCCGCCACGATCTTGTCGGCCGGTATCCCTGCGGATTCCACCAGATAGTCCTTGACCACTTCTGCACGCCGTTGTGAAAGTTTCATGTTGTATTCGGGCGAACCGATCCTGTCGGTGTATCCAATTACCTCTATGGTGCTGAATTTGACGCCCTTCAGTTTCGCGGCAAACGCATCGAGCTCTTGCTTGCCGGCATCCCTCAGGCTTGACTTGTCGAAGCCGAAAAGCGCCTGTGCGGAGAAATTCACATCAATGAGCGGTGCCGGCTCCGGCGCTGCCTCCGGTGCCGCTTCCGGTTCCGGCTCCGGTGGAGGTGCTGCGGGCGCCGTGTGCCTGCCGAAGCGATACACCAGACCGAGCGAGTAAAGATCGACGTCGCCCTTGTGCCCTACGGCATCGTTGACCCGGTAACGCTCCGCCTCGAGACGCATCCCGAAGGATGGGACGAAGTTGTACTGCAGGCCCACTCCATAATTATAGTTCGCCTGGCGCGTGCTGGGATTGGAGTCGAGTACATTGACGGCCCCGGTGCCGGTGTAGGAATCATCGGCCTGCGCGTAGTCCACACCGATCCGGGCAAACGCAGAGAACTTGCTGGTGAAGGGCAGAATGCCGAGAAAATCCGCATACAGTCCCTTGAGCTTGATGCTGCCGTGCAGCGTTCCGGTCGGCGTCGTGGTTGCGGTAAAGTCGAATTTCCCCAGATCGAAATAGCCCCCTTCCAGGGCAAAATATTTGCCGAACTGATATCCGGCAAACAGCTTGTATCCGAGATCGTGCTCGTTATGCCTGATCCCGGTGGTGGTGAAACCGGCTCCCAACAGGCTGTTGGTGATTCTTGCGTCGTCTATCGTGGATCTCGACTGGCCAACGTTGCCTCCGATGTACCACCCGGAATCGTTCGCCATTGCGTATGGGCTGGCAATACCAAGAAGTCCTGCCATACCCAGCGTCCCTACTAAGGCTATTGCTAATTTCATTGCTTTCTCCAATGATTCAGTTGCCGTTTAATGCCGCCCGCCCTACGGGGCAGGAACATTGACGACCGTGTCCACCAGCGTGACCGACGCGCCCAGGGACAACACCCTGCCGTCCAGCGTCACTATCGTGGTGTTGCCGGGCGTGGAAATGTCGGCGCCCGACTGGGTGATGATGGTTCCCACCATAGTCCCGCCGCCGGCGGCATTGATCGTCGCCGCACTGCCAACCTGCCAGAAGACATTCTTGGCCTGGGCACCGTTGACCAGGATGACGCTTTGCGGATACGCCGCTCCAGGACCGCCCACCGTGAGCGAGCCCGCCATCTGGAATACCCAGACGGCATTCGCATTGCCCTGGGCGTCGAGGGTGAGGTCTCCGCCCTGGATCATGAACGTACCGAGCGCGGCCGTATAAACGCCGGGCGTAAGCACGAGATTGGCCAGGTTGCCCGAACCCGGATCCGGCCCCGCCGGCAGCGCAACCATGTAGTTGTATGCGTCCAGGGCAGCGGCTCTTGCCGCCGTGGCGATCGCGAAGGTCTCGGCAGTGCCTTCGGTCGGACAGGCAACGGCAGGAATCGGCGGCGCCGTGAATATCGTGCCGTTTACCGTCCCTATATTAAGCGGTGTTTCCGTATAGATGCATCCCGGGGTACTATCGTGGAATCCGGTCACCGCGGTAGACACAGCGGTAGTTCCGATATCGCCGTTGATCACGCTCAGCAGCCCCTGGTTGGTCATGCCGGCAGAACCGCCGAAGGTGCCGAACGGCACGGCCAATCCTATGGGCACCGGGTTCAGGCAGTTACCGGTCGCGGGTCCTACGGTAAAGCTCCATGTGTAGTCGCTAACCATAGTGTTCGCCGGATTCGCCATGTCCTTGACGCCGTTGGCGCCGCCCGTGATCGTGGCCGTATAGGTAAGCCCGGGGGTGAGATCGTTTAGCGGCGTAAAGGTCGCTATTTGACCCGTGCCGGCATCGAGAGCCACCGACGCAGCGGTGACTGAAGTGAACGCGGGCGGTGGACCCGTTACGATGAAAGTCGACGTATTGACCGTGGTTGGATTCATTTGCAAACCGGAAGGCACGTCAAAGGTCGCATTGATGGTTGCATTAGGGCACACGGCAACATCACCATCGGCGGGGAGGGTGGATTGCACCGAGACGTTTTGTGGTGGCACCGCAGCGACGGTAGTAAAGGTCCAGATGTAGTCGCTCGCCGCCGGCAGGGGCGCCTGATTTCCGGCCAGCTGATTCCCGGCGAGATCCTCTGCCGCGGTGGTGATCGTGGCGGTATAAGTCGTGCCTTGCTCGAGCTGGGTATCGGGTGTGAACACAGCCGTTCTGCTGCCGACCACGTAACTCACCGTGCCCGTCGGATTCGTGCAAGGTGCCGCGCAGGTCAGCGTAAAACTGCTTGCGTTAATGGTCGCCGGATTCATGTCCTCGGTGAAGGTCGCACTGATCGCGGTATTGATCGGCACATCGGGCGTCGGGCCCGGACTGGTCGTAACGGGGACGGTGACCGTTACTCTGGGTCGCGTCGTGTCCGGCGCCACACCCGTTGTGAAGTGCCATACATAAGGCACTGCCAACGGAAGACCCGTGGCTAGGCTCGTGGCCCCGGTAACCGTGGCGGTATAGTTCGTGGACGGTGAGAGGTTAGATCCGGCGGCAAGCGCAAAGGTCGCTATGGTGTTAGAGGCGTCGAGGGTTACCGTGCCGACGGGGCTCGTACAAGGTGCCGCGCAGGTCAGCGTAAAACTCGCGCTACCGGTGATCGGCGCCATGGGCTCGCTGAACGCGGCGGTGATAATCGTGTTGTTGATTGGTACGCCTGTGGCGCCGTTGATCGGGGCCACGGCAGTCACCGTGGGTGGAGACGGGGCGGTGGCAAATGTCCACACATAGTTGCTGACCAGTGCGATACCCGCCAGATCCTTTGCCGCGGTGGTGATCGTGGCCGTATAGGTAGTGTCGGCCACAAGCGGCTTGTTCAGAGTGAAAACCGCCGTTTGGGTTCCCGCGTTGTAACTCACCGTGCCCGTCGGAGCGACACAAGGCTGCTGGCAGCTTATGGTAAAGCTCGCCGAGGTAATCGTCGACGGATCCATGTCCTTGCTGAAGGTCGCCGTGATGAGCGGATTGTTGAGCGGCACCGAGGTGGCGCCATTGAGCGGGGTCACGGCAGTCACCGTGGGGGCAAGCGCAGGATTCCCGCCATTGCCGAGAATCGAGTCTCGTCCGTTGTTGCCGCATCCTGCCAGCAGAGCAGGCAGCATCGCCACCGTTACCAGGATCGCGTATTTGTAATAACCTCTGATCATTTGATTTCCCCTTGGAATTGAATTTGTAAATCTGATGCGGATCCAACTAACTAAGCCCATGTATTCATCCGCATGCCGGGACTGTGTAAGGTAAATTTAGTCCTCACAGGAAAATAAGTCTGTGCGTTGGCGCACAGAGCCGAGAGAGGTCTTGAGCGGTATCAGGGGAGTGGTGCGGGGGCGTCCGGGGGGGGGCGGGGTCAGGTTGAGCCAGCTCGGCTTTCCCGATTTGATTATGCCTGTGAATTGTGAGGTTTTCCTGCATAGCTCCCAGACTACGGTTTGCTCCTTTTCGTGCTCTCGATTGACCTGCGTCAAGAAAGCTGCAGTTGGAATGTGCTAAGTTTTCCCTAACGTCGCATTCATGCGACCAAATGGGGGTCAAGACATGAAATCACGCGCACCTTTACTCGCCTTCTGCCTTATTCTTGCCATCCCGGCGACGGCGTTTGCCCAGGACAATCTCATGCAATCGGCTCGCAACTTGTTCAAGCCGATTCCCACCAAGCCACCCGCCATCAAGGGCATCAAAAGTACACCTGCGCGGGTAGAGCTGGGTACACAGCTGTATTTCGATCCACGCCTCTCCGAGAGCCATTACATCAGTTGTAATTCATGCCACCTCATCGGTTTGGGCGGCGTTGACGTGCAGGAAACCTCGATCGGTCATCGTTGGCAGCGCGGCCCCCGCAATGCGCCAACCGTTTTCAACGCGGTTTACAACACCGCGCAGTTCTGGGACGGCCGTGCCAAGGACCTCAAGGAACAGGCCGGAGGTCCGTTGGTCAACCCCATAGAAATGGGCACGACCCAGAAACACGTGGTCGAGCAGTTGCTGGGCATCCCTGGCTATGTCAGCGAATTCCATCAGGCATTTCCCGGGCAGAAGCAGCCAATCACTTTCGAAAACGTTCGCGACGTGATCGCATTGTTCGAGGCCACCTTGATCACCCCGAATGCACCGTTCGATCTCTATCTTAAAGGCGACGCAAAAGCGCTCGACGCGAAACAGAAGCTCGGGCTCGCCCTGTTCATAAAAAAGGGCTGCGCTTCCTGCCATAACGGCATCAATATCGGCGGCGGCATGTATGCACCTTTCGGCGTTATCGAAAAACCGGGCGCCGAATTCCTGCCGCCCGAAGACAAGGGACGGTTCGAGGTTACCAAAACCGTCAGCGATGCCTATGTATTCAAGGTGCCCACGTTGCGCAACATTGCCCTCACGCCGCCCTATTTCCATTCCGGCAGGTCCTGGAGTCTGAGTCAGGCAGTAGGCGTAATGGGTAGCAGCCAGTTGGGCATAAAACTGAGCGACCAGGATGTCAGCGACATTACCGCCTTCCTGCATTCCCTGACCGGACAGCAGCCCCAGGTGGTCTATCCCACCCTGCCGCCCAGCGTTTCGTCCACGCCCCGGCCTAAACCCTGACTGATTCTTTTCTCGCACACTATAGAAAGAAATCAGGAATTGGAATCAGGTCTCGCAGAGCAATATCGGCTCAATACCAATATGCGAGCCCTGTTCCTGAAGCCTGATCCGCAAGCCCGTTGATTGCTTCCATCTTCTATAGCCCTTTACCGTGGCCTGTCAGTGCAGCGCCCACCACAGGCCACCAACCACGGCGACGGCACCCACGGTATACATGCCAAGCGTGATGTAAGCGCCCTTGATGATACCTCTGATGACCTGTTTGATCGCGGCGCGGTCATTGAGGTTGGGGAACGGTTCGGCTGGCTCCGGCACGCCCAGGAACCGACACAGCGGTCCCCACCCTTCCGTAACCTTGAACACCAGTAGCCGGTCGGGTGGCACGGCGGCCTTCACTTCCTCGATATAGGCTTCGTAACGGGCGACGGCACGAGCCTTGTCGTCCATGACGCCCTTGAGCGTGCGGTTCCAGACGAGCTTGCGCGACATGTCGCCGAACTTGCGTCCGAACGGCGTCAGCTAATACACCACCCGGAACTGCCACAGGTTCTCGGTGAAATAGATGGTGTCGATGGTGCTGTCATACCAGGCCTCGGCCCCGTCTGGATGCAGGGTCAGCAGGACCTTGGCGTCGGGGTTGGCGGCAAGCAGTTCGGACCAGACGCAGCAGGCGGGGTTGTCCACGGTAGCTGTGTAGTTGGCCAGCGCCCGGTCCCAATCGTGTTGCGTGCCGGGTGGCGTGTTGGCGACCATGCGCCAGAAATCGAGATGGCCCTTGTTGGCCTTGTTCATGAGTACTTCGTGCATGTGGTAGCACGGAAATCCGAGCTGGTTAAGTGCGGTGAACGTGGACCAGGTGCCAGTGCGGCCGAAGCCGGCGCCAATGAGTTTCAGGGTCATGGGGTTCTCCTTGTCTGGGGTGGCGGCGCCGGGGAATACAGGCTGGCTTTCTTGGTGGGGCCGTCACCGGGTGTCGGCAGGAATTGACGCCGGAAGCCATAGTATGTCCCGTATTGCCGTCTGAAGAACAGTGGGCAGATCTCGGCTACTTCGGCAGCATTCCGATAGTCTTCAGCCATGTTTTCGCAAGCCTGGGCCAGTGGGTGATGGGGAATCCCTTGCGTTGTCGCAGGCCGAATGCATGCCCGCCTTTCGCATAGATGTGCAACTCGGCCGGTACGCCGGCTTTTCCCAGCGCAGCGTAGTAAGCGAGCGACTGGCGAACACTGTCCACCTTCGCGTCTTCGGCTTGCAGCACGAAGGTGGGTGGGGTCTCGTGGGTGAAGTGAAGATTCGGATTCAAGCCGTGGCCTATCGTGATGTGTCCGGGGTAAATCGCAAGAGCAAAATCGGGGCGGTCACTCGCCTTGTCCGCCGGGCCAACAGGCTTGTACATCTCGCGATTGAAGTCGGTACTGGTCTCCGCCACCAGGAACCCGCCCGCCGAGAATCCGATGACACCGATCTTGTGAGGATTGATATGCCACTTTGCGGCATGAAAGCGGGCCAACCTTATTGTTCTCTGGGCATCCTGCAACGATGGCAGCGACGTTGCAAGAACACCGTGGTCGTAGCATTTGCACTTCCAACTGAACGGTTCACTTGGAACCCGGTATTTCAGCAGCACGCAGGTGACGCCGATGGATGTCAGCCAGTGGCACACTTCGGTGCCTTCGAGATCGATGGCCAGCACCTGAAAGCCGCCGCCGGGGAATACGACGACCGCCACGCCGGTATTCTTCCCCTTGGGCGAATAGACGGTCATCGTGGGCCGCGATACGTTGAATACGCCGGTCACGGGTTTGCCGGTGAACTGCGGCTTGTTGCTCGTGCGTGTCAGCGAGTATTCCGGCCCCGGCAATTTCTGCGCATCGGGCGGTGTTCCCGGCCAGATCGGAATTTGCCTGTGCCCTGTCGATGGTTGCCAAACAGCCGCCTTTGCGTGCATGCCAGTCATAATGGCTGCGGCACAAAGCATCATCATCAGTAAACTCTTCATGACTTTTCCGGTATAGACAGATAGCCTGGGAATAATAAGGGATAAGCCGGGGCTCTGAATTACAGACTCAGCGGCGGCGCCGGAGCTATTCGTGCCAGGTGGTTACCACGAACGTGACGGCGGTCAACGGCAGGACAAAACCGAGCATGGCGACGCTGAAAGAAGCCAGCCAGGGACGGCCTGTGCCCTGCTATTCTGATTGCCATGACTGCCCCGACCGTTACCTGCCCCTTGTGCAAGGAAGATGCGACTTTGTTCTGTGCCGACCGTGCGCGAAGGTATTTCCGATGCCGGGCCTGTGAGCTTGTTTCCGCTGATCCAGGGTCGCACTTGTCCCCCGAGCTGGAACGCGCCGAGTACGATTTGCACGAAAACAATCCGGACGATACGCGTTACCGGGCCTTTCTCTCCCGGTTAGCCGAGCCTTTACTCTCGCGCCTGGAGCCGGGAATGCACGGCCTGGACTATGGCTGCGGCCCAGGGCCGACGCTCAGCCGGATGCTGCGCGAGCGAGGCATGACGATGGACGATTATGATCCGTATTACGTTGCGGATTCCCGTCTGCTGCAACGCCGGTATGACTTCGTGACCTGCACCGAGGTGGTGGAACACTTCTGCCAACCGGCTGCAGCCTGGCGCGAGTTGGCCTCGCTGGTTCGATCCGGCGGGTGGCTCGGAATCATGACCTTGCTGGCGCCGGCTGATGCAGTGGCGTTTTCTGAATGGTGGTACAAGAACGACCCGACCCACGTGAGCTTCTATTCGGCAACCACCTTCGATTGGCTGGCCCAAGCGATGGGATTCACGGTGGAAATGATTGATGATCGGGTGCTGTTCATGCAGCGCCTGTGATAAGCGCCGGCATCATCGGCCTACGCGCCATTGGCCCGGGTCCATTGCACGATATTGGCGCTGTTCATGGCGCCCGGCTGGCGCGCCACTTCGCGGCCGCCGCGGAACAGGGCCAACGTGGGAATGCTGCGGATGCCGAACCGGGCGCCCAACGCCTGTTCCACTTCGGTGTCGACCTTGACCAGGCGCACCCGCGGTTCGAGCTGCGCCGCTGCCTGCACGAATTGCGGCGCCATCATTCGGCAGGGGCCGCACCAGGGTGCCCAGAAGTCCACCAGCACGGGAATGTCGTTACGTGTGATGTGTGTCTGGAAGCTGGCGGCGTTCATCTCTACCGGATGGCCGGAAAACAGCGGCTGGTGGCATTTCCCGCAGCTGGGCGCCTCACCAAGGCGGGTGGCCGGTATGCGGTTGACGGCCTCGCAGTGCGGGCAGACGATATGCAGTGCATCGCTCATGGGGCTACCTCGGGGTTCAGGCCTGATTGCCTGTCTTTACTTATATAGGGGCGCGTCGCCCGAAATAAAGTGGCGGACCTGGAGGCGGGGCCTTATTGTCTTTCCGCGGCCGCTACTTCGGCGGCAAGTCCAGCCGCCGTGTTTCGGGTGTCGCGAAGGACGATCCTGCTAATGCGAAGGGTGCTCATCCAGGTACGAAGATTGTCCAGAAGGGCCGGCGATCGCCGGTAGATGGCCAGGATGCCAGCGGCTTCCCGGTCGCTTATCGGCGAAGGGCAATCCAGCAGTTGCTGGTCTGCCATGCTGGTCTCCCGGAAACAGTGGTTCCAGATGTAACGCTGCACCCGCCAGGGCGTCAGGCCGCGGATCTGCTTCCGGTAGACGGGATCGTGATTGAGTATCATGGCTTCGACGCCGGTGCCCGAGAGGCGGTAGTAGTCCGCGAGCTTCTTGCGCAGGTTTTCGTCGGCAATCAAGCCCAGGTCGCCCGTGCTGCGCATTTCGTTGAACGTGGTGTCGGCCAGCTCGAATGGCAGGATCTGGCTGGCCTGGTACCAGGCCAGTACCGTTTTCCAGTTCGAGCCGTCGACCCGCTTCCCGTTTTCGCCGTTGTCAATCGCCTCGCGCCCGTAAGTCGATACCTTCGTCCAGTAGGCCAGGGTGAGATCGATGTTGCCGCGGTCCGTGAGCAGGTCGGCATGGATGCGCCGGTAGAAGTTTTCGGCACGGGCATGGTCGATGCGCTCCTGGTTCCAGGTGCTCAGGCGCAGTGCGATCAGGATGCCGACAACCACGATCAGCAGTTCCATGAAGGCTGCCGCCCAGTCGTATTGGCGCAGGCGCTTGGCCAGTCTTGCAACCCTCATGCCGGTGTCTTCCTCTGCGGGTTCTGCATTATGTGTCTTCGGCCATGGATAGGCAAACGCCGCCGTCGTCGGGCGCGTTTTTGACCCGGGCCGGCGCGGACTCGCGCATCAGGGCCGCCGCCAGGATGCTCAGCAGGGCCGCACCCACCCAGTAGAAGGCGGGCGCGAGGTTGCTCCCGGTGACGCGGATCAGCCAGGTCTCGATGAACTGTGTCGAGCCGCCGAGGATGGATATGGCGAAGGCGTAGATGATCGAGAAGCCGCCGGCGCGCACGTGCATCGGGAGCTGCTCGGTGATCATGGTGAAGGAGGGCGCGGCGCCGATGCAGAAGAGCAGCGTCATGAGCGCCACGGCACCGTACAGCACGGGCAGCACGCGGTAGTGGTCCATGGCCCAGAAGGCGGGCAGGACCAGGAGCGCGAGCAGGGCCAGGGGGACGATCGAGACGGGCTTGCGCCCGAGGCGGTCCGAGAGCCAGCCGCCGGTCACGTCGCCCAGCATGCTGATCGCGCCGGTGACGATGACCGAGCCGTAGGCGATGGAGTTGCAATCACGAGCGGTCGAACAGGGCCCTGGGCGGATTTACCCCGATGCGGAAGTTGGCAATTGAGGATTAATTCAAGCTCTACTCCTCGACCCCGTTTGAGACGGGGGGTTAACAATCCATGTGCGAAGGCGCACAGACTCGGCAACCGGAAAATGGCAATATGGATTCCACGGTATCTCGCAATTGCGCGAAGCCGTTAATAAGGAAGTTATCATGAACAAGCCACATGAAAAGGACGCAAAAGGTAAATTTGAGAAAGGTGACGAACCTGCAAAAAATCCAATGTACGGCGATAGTCATGCAGGTAGGGATCATCCGTCAAAGAGCCATATGGATCCGGCCAAGTCCGGCTCTCCAAAGACCGCCAAGAGTCCGGAAAGGCGTTCCTGAGACTGCTCACTACCGCACCGCGATCAAATAATTACGGGTTGGAAGAAGTAAAAGATAGGGATGAAAGAGTCACTTCGAAATAAAAACGATCATCTTTTCCTGTGTCCTGAGAGATTGATTAGTTGGTACATGCGGTAGCGGAGCGTGCTGTAACGCAAGAGTTGATGGGGTTTGAAGGGGGTTTTAGTTCCGGGTCTTGTGGTTTTTACCTCAAGATCCGGTAGTAGGAGAATTTACATGCCTACTCTATACGTACTCGCAGCAGCGAGTCTGGTAAGCCGGGAAGCATCAGGAGTATTGTGACCCGAAGGTACTTGCGATCCACATGTGAGGGGGCACTTCAGGAACGAAGTAAACACCATGACCATTTCTCCTTTGGCGGGTAAACCCGCCCCTAAGCACTTGTTGATCGATGTTGCCAAACTCGAGCGGGATTACCATGACCGTAAGCCCGATCTGAGCGATCCGTGCCAGCTTGTGAGCTTCGGCACCAGTGGCCACAGGGGTACGCCGAACGACGGCAGTTTCACGGAGGCGCACATCCTGGCGATCACCCAGGCGATTTGCGATTTTCGCCTCGGCAAAGGCATCGACGGGCCGCTCTACCTGGGAAAGGATACGCATGCGGTGTCAGGGCCAGCGCAGAGAACTGCACTGGAGGTGCTGGCCGCCAACGGAGTGGAAACGATCATCCAGCGCGACGATGGCGTGACCCCGACACCGGTTATCTCGCGAGCGATCCTCGTTTACAACCGTGGCCGCAAGGCACACCTGGCCGACGGCATCATCGTTACGCCATCGCACAACCCGCCTGAAGAAGGCGGGTTCAAATACAACCCGCCCAACGGCGGCCCAGCCGATACCGAGGTCACCCGTTGGATTCAGAATAGAGCCAACAGCATCCTTCGTGGCGGTAATACCAAGCTCAAGCGTATACCGTTTGCTTTGGCGCAAAAGGCCGGCACGACGCACGCGGAAGACTTCGTGTTGCCTTACGTCAACGACCTGCGCAACATCATCGACATGGACTGCATTCGCGCCGCCGGACTCAAGCTGGGCGCGGACCCGCTCGGCGGCGCCTCGGTGCATTACTGGGATCCGATCAAGGAGATTTATCACCTCGACGTCACCGTGATGAACGCGATAGTGGATCCTACGTTCAGCTTCATGACAGTGGATCATGACGGCAAGATCCGCATGGATTGCTCAAGCCCATTTGCCATGGCCGGCTTGGTTCGTCTCAAGGATCGCTTCCAGGTCGCCTTCGCCAACGACACCGATGCGGACCGACACGGCATCGTCACGCCTTGCGCGGGGCTGATGAACCCCAACCACTTCCTCTCTGTCGCAATCCGCTACCTGCTCTCTCACCGGGGCAACTGGAAAAACCAGTCGGCCGTTGGAAAAACATTGGTCAGCAGCAGCATGATCGACCGAGTGGTACGGCAACTTGGCCGGACATTGTTCGAGGTGCCGGTGGGCTTCAAATGGTTCGCCTCGGGGTTGTTCGATGGTTCGTGCTGCTTTGGCGGGGAAGAGAGCGGGGGAGCGAGCTTCTTGCGGCACGACGGCTCCGTCTGGACGACCGACAAGGATGGGCTGATCATGGACCTGCTGGCAGCGGAGATCACCGCCCGCACCGGCCAAGACCCCGGTGTCCACTACCAGCAGTTGGCGGCTGAATTCGGTACGTCCTATTACACGCGGATCGACGTGCCTGCGACGCCCGAGCAAAAAGCACGGTTACACAAATTAGCGCCGGAAGCGGTCAAGGAAACCGACTTGGCGGGCGAGCCGATATCGACCAAGTTGGTCAGTGCGCCGGGCAACAACGCTCCGATCGGCGGACTGAAGATCGTCGCGGAAAATGGTTGGTTCGCGGTGCGACCGTCCGGCACAGAAAACATCTACAAGATTTACGCCGAGAGTTTCAAGGACCAGGCTCACCTGGACGCCATTGTTACGCAAGCCGAGCAGGTCGTGACCAATGTGCTGGCGTCCCGGTCAGGCTGAAAAGCTGGATCATGCGGCGCATCACTATGGTTCGCGGTCATGGATTGGGTCTCCCCAACCAAGTGAAGTCTCCGGTAAATGTTAGTGTGAAAGTGAAGGAAACAGCATGAACGACAAAGCAGGTGACAGCTACCCGATGCACAGTGATCCACACGCGCAAATCGATGGCTTTGATTCTCTGGCCGAGTTGGCTCTGGATTTGCGCTCATCGTGGAATCATGCCACCGACCAGGTGTGGGGGCAGCTGGATCCGAAGCTCTGGGGGCTGACCCAAAACCCCTGGGTAGTCTTGCAGACGGTTTCGCGGGAAAAACTTCAGTGTGTTTTAGCCGATCCCGCCTTCCGCAAAAAAGTTGACGATCTGGTGAAAACCAGGCGGGATGCTGCGCAGGCGCCTGCGTGGTTTCAGCAAGCCTACCCGCAATCGCCACTGAGCTGTGTTGCGTATTTCAGTATGGAATTCATGTTGAGCGAAGCCTTGCCCATTTACTCGGGCGGTCTTGGCAATGTGGCAGGCGATCAGCTCAAGGCCGCTGGCGATTTGGGTGTCCCGGTCGTCGGCGTGGGGCTGCTTTACCAGCAAGGCTATTTTCGCCAGGTGATCGACAAGCATGGCGCGCAACAGGCCCTCTTCCCGTATAACGATCCCGGTCAGTTGCCGATCACGCCTTTGCGCCAGGCGAACGGCGAGTGGTTGCGGTTGGAGATCGACTTGCCGGGATACTCGGTGTGGTTGCGCGCCTGGCAGGTTCAGGTCGGTCGCGTGAAGCTATACCTGCTCGATAGCAATGATGCCGCGAATTACCCCGCGCATCGAGGCATTACCAGCGAGCTTTACGGTGGTGGGCCGGAGTTGCGTCTCAAACAGGAAATGCTGCTCGGTATCGGTGGCTGGCGGTTGCTTGCGGCGCTCGGTATCGAGCCGGAAGTCTGTCACCTGAATGAAGGGCATGCGGCCTTCGCGGTGCTGGAGCGTGCGCGAAGTTTCATGGAGAAAACCGCGCAAACCTTCGATGTCGCGCTGGCCGTCACCCGAGCGGGCAACCTGTTCACCACGCACACTGCGGTGACTGTCGGCTTCGATCGTTTCGCGCCGGCGCTCATCAAGCAATACCTCGGTGGTTATGCCGAGCAGAAGCTGAGTATATCGCTCCAGGATTTCCTGGCCTTGGGCCGCAAGAACCCGAACGACGCATTGGAGCCTTTCAACATGGCTTATCTGGCGATTCGCGGGAGCGGCGCGGTGAATGGGGTGAGCCGCCTGCACGGAAAGGTGAGCCGGGAACTGTTTGAGCCGCTCTTTGCGCACTGGCCGGCGGACGATGTTCCTGTCGGACATGTGACCAATGGCGTCCACATGCCGACCTGGGACTCGGCCCCGTCCGATGATCTGTGGACGCAGGCCTGTGGCAAGGACCGTTGGCTAGGGACGATGGAAACCCTGGAGCAGGACATTCGCCGCGTCTCCGACGCGAGTCTCTGGAAATTTCGCACCGATGCCAGCGCGGCGTTCGTCGAATACGCCCGCGATCACTTGTCCAGGCAACTGGCCGCCTCAGGCGCGTCGCCCAAGGCGGTTGACGATGCCAAGCATCTCTTCGAACCCAACACGTTGACCCTGGGTTTTGCCCGCCGTTTTGCGACCTACAAGAGACCGAACCTGCTGTTGCACGACCCGGAGCGATTGTTGCGCCTGTTGACCAATCCTCAACGCCCGGTACAGCTCATCATTGCGGGCAAAGCCCATCCCGCAGACCTGGACGGACAGGCCTTGATCCAGGAATGGACGCATTTCATCCGGCGGCCCGAGGTGCGCCCCCATGTGATATTCCTCAGTGACTACGACATGCATTTGACCGAACAGTTGGTGCAAGGAGTGGATGTCTGGCTCAACACGCCGCGACGCCCGTGGGAGGCGTGTGGCACCAGCGGCATGAAAGTACTGGTCAATGGCGGTATCAATTTGTCGGAACTGGACGGCTGGTGGGCGGAAGCCTACACACCTGACGTGGGATGGGCATTGGGTGATGGTCAGGAACACGGCGACGATCCCGCGAGGGACGCGATTGAAGCAGAAGCCCTTTACGACATCCTCGAGCGTGAGGTGATCCCGGAGTTTTATACCCGGGGCGACAATGGAATTCCCACTGCTTGGGTCAGACGAATGAGGGAAAGCATGGCGCGATTGACGTCGTGCTTTTCCAGCAACCGCACGGTGCGCGAATACACCCAAAAACACTATGTCCCGGCAGCAGTCGCCCATCGTTCGCGCGCAGAGAATAAAGGCGAGATGGGAAAGCAAATCGCCGATTGGAAGCGCGATCTGGAACGGAAGTGGAGCGCGCTACGCTTTGGTGAAGTAAAGCTTGAAACCACAGACGAGCAGCACGTATTTGAAGCGCAGGTGTACCTCGATGACCTCGATCCGGCGGCGGTGCGGGTTGAACTATATGCCAATGGCGTCAATGGTTCCTCGCCGGAGCGAGTGGAAATGAAGTGCGTGCGGCAACTGGTGGGCGCTGTAAACGGTTACGTCTATCGTTCAGGGGTGCCCGCATCCCGTCCGGCGACGGACTATACGGCGCGACTCATTCCGCATCGTGACGGCGTGGCGGTTCCCCTCGAAGACGCGCGAATCCTTTGGCAGCGATGAGTGTACGGAGAGGTTCATGCCATGGAATTGGTGATGCAAATATTAGCGGGGGGTATGTCTCTCAAGTTTTCGCTGTGCAGGCTGGGAGTTTCGTAAAGAGAAAAGAGGAAGAATAGAATGCAGGAGAAAACCAATACCGCGACGGAATTTCCGGGCATGGGGGCCATGCCAGGCACAAAAGGAGTAACCTTCCGCGTATGGGCGCCCCATGCGGAAGAGGTTTATGTGACCGGAACCTTCAATGACTGGAGCGAGACTACAACACCCCTCGCCAAGGAGGACAATGGCTACTGGTCGGCCGACGTGTCAGAGGCGAAAACAGGGCAGGAATACAAATATTTTATTCACGATGCCAAAGGCTCGTTCTCTCGCATCGACCCCTATGCCAGAAAGGTAACCAGCTGGATCGGCGATGGGGTCATCTACGATCCCAAAGAATTCGACTGGTCCGGTGATGATTTTCAGATGGCCAAGGGCAACGAGCTCGTCATTTATGAAATGCACATTGGCACCTTTAACGTCAAAGAAAAAGGGCGGCCAGGCACATTCGAGAGTGCCGAGGAAAAATTGCCCTATCTGCAGAAGCTGGGTGTCAACGCCGTAGAAGTGATGCCAGTTGCGGAGTTTCCGGGCATTTTTTCGTGGGGTTACAACCCCTGTCACCCATTCGCGGTCGAAAGCATTTACGGCGGACCGGATGCATTCAAGCAATTCATCAGGACGGCCCACGCGCTTGGCATAGCGATCATCGTGGATGTGGTTTTCAACCACCTTGGCCCCGCCGATCTCGATTTGTGGCAGTTCGACGGTTGGAGCGAAAACGAAAAAGGGGGGATTTATTTTTACAATGATCGCCGATCGCGCACGCCCTGGGGTGAGACGCGCCCCGATTACGGGCGAGGCGAAGTGCGTCAATATCTGCGCGATAATGCTCTGATGTGGTTCGAGGAGTACCATGCCGACGGTTTACGCTGGGACGCCATTCCTTATATACGGAATATCGAAGGCAGGGACGCAGATCCACCTGATGACATTCCTGAAGGTTGGAGCTTGATGCAGTGGATCAATGTGGAGATCCAACAGCGGTTCCCCGAAAAAATCAGCATTGCCGAAGGCATGCATAACAACGCGTGGGTCACCAAGGACGTGGGGGCGGGTGGTGCGGGCTTCAATGCGCAGTGGGATAGCGCGTTCGTGAATGGCGTTCGCCAAGCCGTCATTGTGCGTGACGATGCATCCCGTGATCTGGGAGCAGTCAGTAAAGCTCTTGGCTATCGCTATGATTTGGATGTTTTCCAACGGATCATTTTCACCGAGTCGCATGACGAGGTTGCAAATGGACGGGCCCGCGTGCCCGAGGATATCTGGCCCGGGAATGTCGATAGCTGGTTTTCCAAGAAGCGCTCCACGCTGGGCGGCGCTCTTGTCCTGACCGCGCCCGGAATCCCGATGATTTTTGAAGGCCAGGAGTTTCTGGAGGACCGCTGGTTCCAGGATAAAGTCCCGATTGATTGGTCCCGATCCGAAGACGAACACGGTATCCTGGAAATGTACAGGGATTTGATCTCCCTGCGGCGCAATCTGTCGGGTGTGACGCGCGGGTTATGTGGTCAAAATGTCCATATCTATCATTTTAACGATGGCGCGAAGGTCATCGCCTTCCATCGATGGGACAAAAAAGGTTCGAGCGATAGTGTTGTCGTGGTGGCAAATATGATGAACCGCAACTGCGATGATTATGTCATCGGCTTTCCCCGGGCCGGACTGTGGAAAACGCGATTCAACAGTGATTCATATGATTACGGCCCGAGTTTTGCCAATCATCCCTCTCCAGATGTAGAGGCCAGGGAGGAGGAAAAGGACGGGCTGCCCTGTTCGGGAACAATCAGTATCGGACCATACACGGTGGCAATATTTTCACAGGACGAATGAGATGCGCTCGTTCAGATGCCAATAGACTGCGCACCATTCACCAATCTTGAAAAGCGGTGCGACATCTGAATTTCATTCAGATTGACCGACAAGAAATTCTATAGATCCAAAAAAGGAGAACTGAGCCATGAAAACCAACACCCTCACGCCGGAGCTGCTCCGCAAGATGAACGCCTACTGGCGCGCGGCGAACTACCTGTCCGTCGGGCAGATTTATCTGTTCGACAATCCTCTCCTGAAACGGCCGCTGATGCTGGAGGATGTGAAGCGCATGCTGTTAGGACACTGGGGAACGACGCCTGGGCAGAATTTTATTTACGTGCACTTGAACCGGGTCATCAAGAAATACGACCTCGACATGATTTACGTCGCCGGTCCGGGGCACGGCGGCCCGGCCGTGGTGGGCAACACGTATCTCGAAGGCACTTACAGCGAGATTTATCCCAATATCAGCCAGGATGAGGCCGGGCTGCAAAAACTATTCAAGCAATTTTCGTTTCCCGGCGGAATTCCCAGCCATGCCTCGCCGGAATGTCCGGGCTCGATTCACGAGGGCGGTGAGTTGGGCTATTCGCTCAGTCATTCGTTCGGGGCGGTGTTCGACAATCCCGATCTCGTCGTCGCCTGCTGCGTGGGCGATGGCGAGGCGGAGACGGGACCGCTGGCAACATCGTGGCAGTCCAACAAGTTTCTCGATCCCATCACCGACGGCGCGGTGCTGCCCATCCTGCACCTCAACGGCTACAAGATCGCCAACCCAACCGTCCTCGCACGCGTTGAACCGGAGGAACTGGACCAATTCCTGCGCGGTAACGGATGGACACCTTACTACGTCGAGGGACACGAACCGGCGCTGATGCACGAGGCCATGGCGGCAACGCTGGATCTGGTGGTGGAAGAGATTCGACGCATCCAACACGAAGCCCGCGTCAACGGCAACACCATGCGCCCACGCTGGCCCATGATTGTCCTCAAATCCCCGAAAGGTTGGACGGGGCCGAAGTGTGTGGATGGCCTGCAAATCGAAGGCACGTTCCGCGCACATCAGGTGCCAATTGCAGTGGATGCAGCGCATCCAGAACATCTTGAACTGCTTGAGAGCTGGCTGAAGAGCTACAAGCCGGAGGAATTGTTCGACGACAATGGCCGACTCATGCCGGAATTAGCCGAGTTGGCGCCGACGGGGGACCGGCGGATGGGGGCGAATCCCCACGCCAACGGCGGCAAGCTGCTCCGTGACCTGATCATGCCGGACTTTCGTGAATACGCGGTGAACGTGCCGTCCCCCGGCTCGGTCAAGGCCGCCGACGCGCACGAACTGGGCGTGTTCCTGCGCGATGTGGCCAAGCTCAATCGAGAGCACAGAAATTTTCGTATCTTCGGCCCTGACGAAACGCTGTCCAACCGTTTGAACGCGGTGTTTGAGGTGACTAACCGGCAGTGGAATGCGCGCACCCAGGATAACGACGAGTTTCTCGCCCTCGATGGCCGGGTCATGGAGATGTTGAGCGAACACCAATGCGAAGGCTGGCTGGAAGGCTACCTGCTCACCGGTCGTCACGGGCTATTCAACTGCTACGAGGCGTTCATTCACATCATTGACTCGATGTTCAACCAGCACGCCAAGTGGCTCAAGGTTACAGCCAGCCTGCCGTGGCGCGCGCCCATTGCATCGTTGAATTACCTGCTGGCCTCGCATGTCTGGCAGCAAATGCACAACGGTTTCACGCATCAGGATCCCGGCTTCATTGACCACGTCGTGAACAAGAAAGCCTCCGTTGTGCGCGTCTATCTGCCGCCGGATGCCAACTGCCTGCTGTCGGTCTGGGATCACTGCCTGCGCAGTCGTCATTACGTTAACGTCGTGATCGCAGGTAAGTATCAGGCACCGCAATGGCTGAGCATGGACGCCGCAGTCCAGCATTGCACTGAGGGCGTTGGTGTCTGGCAATGGGCGAGCAGCGACGCTGGCGCCGAGCCCGATGTCGTGATGGCCTGCTGCGGAGACGTGCCCACGCTGGAGACGCTTGCCGCCGTATCCATTCTGCGCGAACACTTGCCCGATCTGAAAGTTCGCGTGGTCAACGTCGTGGATTTGATGAAGCTGGAGCCGCAGAGCGAACATCCGCACGGGTTGAGCGAGGCGGCATTCGATGAGCTGTTCACCACGGACAAGCACGTCATCTTTGCCTTCCATGGCTATCCGTGGCTGATTCATCGGCTGACCTATCGCCGCAACAATCACCACAACCTCCACGTCCGCGGCTACAAGGAAGAAGGCACGATCACCACGCCGTTTGACATGACCGTTCTGAACGATCTCGATCGTTTTCATCTCGTGATGGACGTCATTGACCGCCTGCCGCAGACCGGTAAAAAAGGTGCCCAACTGAAACGCCAGCTTCAGGACAAATTGGTCGAGCACAAGCGTTACATCGATCAATACGGCCAGGATTTGCCGGAGATTCGTAATTGGCGATGGAAGGGATCAACCGTATGAGCGTCGCGCTGAAGTCCCGATTATGATGGTCGTCAGCGCGGCAGGCGTATATTTGATCTGGCTGTCGGCGAGTGCGGTACAAAAGGCACCAATAACCAATAAGAACATGTTGACCGTAGGTGGTGCGCTCTACCGCCGGAGTGGGAGGTAGATCTATGCATAAGTTTAGACAACTCTGGGGTTATCTCCGGTCGAACTTCTGGTTCACGCCGTCGCTGATCGTCGTGGCCAACATTGTCTTTGCAGAAGTGATGCTGGCAGCAGATTACACCGGGATTGACCAATGGCTGGCTCGGTGGCCACGGCTGTTCGGTGCCGGGGCGGATGGTGCGCGCCAGATGTTGTCCACTCTTGCCGGTTCAATGATGGCCGTTATGGGCATCACGTTCTCCATGACACTAGTTGCGCTGGCACTCGCTTCGAGCCAATACACCTCGCGCATCCTGCGGACCTTCATGAGCAGCCGCGTCACACAGATCACGCTCGGTCTCTTTGCCGGAAATTTCGCTTATTGTCTGGTGGTGTTGCGCACGATTCACAGCGGCAATGTGGTGTTTGTACCGAGTCTGGCAGTGTTCTTTGCATTTGTTTTGTCGCTCGGCAGCGTTGGCGTATTGGTATTTTTTATTCATCACATCGCTTCGTCGATACAGGCTTCCAGCATCATCGCCTCCATTGCTCAGGACACCATCGCGGCCACTGAGCGACTTTTCCCGGAAAGACTGGGGCACGGACCCGATGAAGATGTGGACCCGAATCAGGAGCTTGAATCTTTGGAAGGAATGAGATGGTATCCGGTGCCGGCAGCGGTAAACGGTTACATTCAGAGCGTTGATGATGATGCACTGTTGCGCATGGCGGAGGACAAAAAAACCATCGTGCGTATGGAGCACGGCATAGGCGCGTTCGTCGTGCAAAACACGACCCTGGTATCGCTCGTGCTGGAAGATTCTCCGGATCAAGAGACAATCAATGTCCTGAATGATGCTTTTACTGTAACCCGCCATCGCACGGTGGAACAGGATCCTGCTTTCGGTATCCGGCAACTCGTGGATATGGCCTTGAAGGCACTTTCGCCCGGCGTCAATGACACCTCGACGGCGGTGATGTGCGTGGATTACCTGACGGCAATTCTGGCGCAGATGATCACCCGGGAATTTCCGGCACCGTGCCGCTACGAGGGAGACGATCTGCGTGCGATCACCATTGCCCCGACGTTTGAAGGTCTGCTGGCCGAGGCATTCGACCAGATCAGGGGTAGCGCCGGAGGCAATGTCGGCATCATGGCGCGCATGCTCAGCGCACTTGAGATCCTCGTCGACCTCACGGTCAGCCAGCGCCGGCGGCGGGCGATCCGTGACCAGGTGCAGTGGCTTGCCGAACTGGCCGGCCGCACCATCGAATCCGAACATGAACGCGAGCGGATCGCAAAGCGGCTGATGGAGGTGCGCGAGGAGCTCGAGGCCCAGCTTGTTTCGAACGCAGGGGAAGAGAGGGCATAGCGTTATGAAACCGGACCGCGAAATGCCGGGCCAAGTCCATTTGGTGAATTGCGGCGTGGTCGTCTCGGTGCGCGGCAGCGTCGTGGATATACGGTTTGATGAGCACTTGCCGGCGATCTATACGGTGTTGCGAGCGGGAGTGGAGAAACAGATTGTAATCGAGGTGCTGGCGCAACTGGATGGGCATCGCGTGCGCGGGATTGCCTTGACGCCCACCCAGGGCCTGGCCCGCGGCATGACGGCGGAGGACACCGGCGGTCCATTACAGGCGCCGGTGGGCAAAGGGGTTCTGTCGCGCATGTTCGACGTGTTTGGCAATGCCATCGACCGCTTGGCGGCGCCGTTGGATGTGCAATGGCGCACAGTGCATCGTGCGCCGCCCGCGTTAGCGCGACGATCCACCAAATCCGAGATCTTCGAGACGGGGATCAAGATCATCGATGTGCTGATGCCTCTGGAGCGAGGCGGCAAGGCGGGTCTATTCGGTGGTGCGGGTGTGGGCAAGACGGTGCTGCTCACCGAGATGATTAACAACATGGTCGGAGAGCATGAAGGTGTGAGTATCTTTTGCGGTATCGGTGAACGCTGTCGCGAAGGTGAGGAGTTGTACCGCGAAATGACCGAAGCCGGCGTGTTGGAAAATATGGTGATGGTCTTCGGTCAGATGAACGAACCGCCGGGCGCCCGTTTCCGTGTCGGCCATGCCGCGTTGACCATGGCCGAGTATTTCCGGGACGATGAGCGTCGCGACGTGCTGCTGCTCATCGATAATATCTTCCGGTTTATCCAGGCCGGCTCGGAGGTGTCCGGCTTGATGGGGCAGATGCCGTCCCGTCTGGGTTATCAGCCCACCATGGGCACCGAGTTATCGCAACTGGAAGAGCGCATCGCCAACACCAAGAGCGGTGCCATCACCTCGATACAGGCGGTCTATGTGCCGGCGGACGATTTCACCGATCCGGCGGCGGTTCATACCTTCTCACATCTCTCCGCGTCCATCGTGCTGTCGCGCAAGCGGGCCAGTGAGGGGCTGTATCCGGCCATCGACCCGTTGCAGTCCAGTTCCAAAATGGCTACGCCGGGTATTGTCGGAAAACGGCATTATCGCCTGGCCCAGGAGATTCGGCGCACACTGGCGCAATACACAGAACTCAAGGACATCATCGCCATGCTCGGTCTGGAACAACTTTCGCCTCAGGACCGAAGCGTGGTCGCCCGCGCCCGCTTGCTGGAGCGGTTTCTCACCCAGCCATTTTTTACCACCGAACAATTCACGGGGCTGCAAGGCAAGCTGGTCAGTCTCGAAGAGACGTTGGACGGCTGTGAACGCATCCTGCACGATGAATTCAAGGGCTACCCGGAGAGCGCGCTCTACATGATAGGTGCGGTTGACGAAGCCAAGGAAAAGGGGAACCCTGATCCGGAAGCCATGCCGGAGGTCGAACATGCAAGATCCGCCGACACGCATGCATCTTAAAATTCTCCTGCCATTCGGCATTTTCGCCGATAAGACTGGTGTGTCGCGCATCGTCGCGGAGACCAGCACGGGCATGTTCGGACTCTTGCCGCAGAGGCTCGATTGTGCGGCCGCGCTGACACCGGGCATTCTGACCTATGAAACCGAAGCGGAGGGTGAGGTCTACGTGGCCGTGGATGAGGGGGAGTTGGTCAAGACCGGTACGGACGTGCTGGTTTCCGTGCATCGGGCTCTGAGTGGGGTGGACCTCGGCCTGTTGCGTGATGCGGTGGAGCAGGAGTTTCTGACTTTGAACGAGCACGAGCAAAGCGTGCGATTGGTGTTGAAGAAAATGGAAAGCGATTTCATTCGACGCATGGCAGCGTTTCACAATGAGTGACGAACCCGAAACAAAACACGTGAAGCCGAAGCCGACGCTGAGCGAGGAGGTCGGCGCGAAGGCGACTCGCAAGCTCAAGGCACAGCGCAATGCCGCACCGGGTGTCTGGTTTGGCCTGGGCATGATGGGGATTATCGGGTGGTCGGTGGCCATACCCACACTGCTAGGCGCGGCGCTCGGGCTATGGCTCGACCAT
>JBAUSV010000087.1:0-1533 GCA_049581885.1 Gammaproteobacteria bacterium
GTGCCAAACAATGTCGGCATGTTTCGTGCCGTGACGGTGAAGGCGCCGGAGGCGTCAATCCTAAACCCGGTGATGCCCGGCCCTTGCGCCGCGCGTGCGCTCACGGGCTACCGCGTCTTCGACACCGTGCTCGGTGCCCTCGCCCAAATCGTGCCGGACAAAGTACCGGCAGCGGGCGAAGGCGGGAACAGCGTGATCTGCATTTCCGGTTTAAGGCCCAATCGACAGCCATTCATCATTGTCGACATGATCTGCGGCGCCTGGGGCGGACGACCCGACAAGGATGGGATAGAGGCCGTGACAAACGCCTCGCAGAACCTCTCCAATATGCCGGTCGAGATCATGGAAGCCGAACATCCTGTTCGGATCGAAGACTACGCCTTTGTCCCCGACAGTTGCGGTGCGGGCCGCTACCGTGGCGGTGTCGGCGTGCGCCGCAGCTACCGCATCCTCGCCAGCGAAGCGCTCTTACAAATGCGGACCGATCGCGTGAAATTCCTGCCGTATGGCCTCGACGGCGGCGAGCCGGGCGGTCCTTCTCGCAACTTCATCGAAATCGACGGCAAGCGCCGCGAACTGCCGGGAAAAATCACCACTCAGGTTGGCAAGGGCGCACTGATAATTCATGAGCAGGCTGGCGCCGGCGGCTTTGGCAACCCGCTGGAGCGCGATCCGGAGGCGGTGCTCGAAGATTATCTCGACGGCAAGATCAGCGCGGGCTTCGCGGAGCGTCACTACGCCGTGGCATTCGACGGCACGGCGATCAACCGGACCGAAACCTACCGGCTTCGCGAGGCGCGAACCTCCAATTCGCGAATCAAGGCGGCATATGGCGATTAAGCGCAGCAGCCTCGCACCCAAGCAGACGCGCAATGCGGAGGCGACCCGCGCGCGAATCCTCGAAACCGCCCAGATCGAATTCGTGACCAACGGGCTAAACGGCGCGCGTGTTGACCGTATCGCGGAGCAGGCCGGAGTCAACAAGAACCTGATCTACCACTACTTCGGCTCGAAGGACGATCTTTACCTGGAAGTCCTCGAGGGCATCTATACCGGGCTGCGGGCCCGTCAGCAGGATGACGACCTGCGCAGCAAGTCGCCCGCCGAGGCCATGGCTCAGCTCGTTGGCAACACCTTCGACCATTTCGTTGCAACACCCGAACTCGTCCGGCTGATGAGTATCGAGAATATCCACTACGCCCAACACCTTAAACGTTCGACCTCTGTCAAACCGCTCTATCGCGGCCTGCTCCGAACGCTTGAGGATCTGCTTAGGCGTGGCCAGGCCGACGGTTCCTTCCGACGCAGTGTCGATCCCGTGGACCTCTATATGTCAATCTCGGGCCTCGCCTATTTTTTCCTATCAAATCAATACACGCTCTCATGGCTATTCGACCGAGATTTCCAGGCACATCAGCGCGTGGCAAAGCGACGCCAGCATGTAGTCGACATGGTGCTAAGCTTTCTAACGCAGAAACTGCCTAACAAAACGGGCAGCCTCCCATCAGCGGATCTCAAACGGAAGAAGAGCGG
>JBAUSV010000088.1:0-4441 GCA_049581885.1 Gammaproteobacteria bacterium
AGATGACCGTGAGGCCCCCGATCTCGGCCAGCTTGGAGAGGATCAGGTCCTGGATGCCGTCGGCGAAGTAGCCGTTGCCCTTGTCGGTCGAGAGGTTCTCGAACGGCAGCACGGCGATGGATTTTGCAGGGATGGCGGTCGACGGGACAGGCGCCTCGGCCTTGATCGCGAGGGCCGGGTGTCGCGCGGAGTCGCGACCGGCCAGCCGCCACGTCAGTACCCCGACGGCGGCGGCCAAGATGACGATGATTGCGATATTGAGTGCCTGACCCACGCGGCGACGGTTCTGGGGGGTTGCGGCTTCTGCAACCTCAGTGCGGCGCACGCCTTCCGGCGTGACTTCGAACGCCCAGGCCAGTACCAGGGCGACGGGAAACCCCAGGGCGACGAAGCCGATCAGTACGGGGAGACACCAGGCCGGGGCGTGCAGGGCGGGAAAGACGATGGCCCCGAGCTGGAGGACGAGCCAGCCTGTGGCCGCATAGACGGCTGCTATCCGGATGATGTGCCGGCGGCGGAGTTCTTTCCAGAAACTCACGGCGTCCCCACTTTTATCTTTTCCGGAGTGTAGCTTATGTATGCGCCATTGCGCCAATCTGTCCGAATACCCAAAGCCACCCGGCCAGTGCCGCAAGTGTGATGAATAGCACCGGCGGCGTGAGGGTAAAGCCCCAGCGCAGGTAGCGGCCCCAGGAGATGTTTTCGCCGCGCCGGGCGAGCAGGTGCAGCCAGAGCAGGGTGGCGAGGCTGCCGATGGGCGTGAGCTTGGGGCCGAGGTCGCTGCCGACGATGTTGGCGTAGATCGCGGCCTCGCGCACGAGCGGCGTGAGCCCCGGCGTCTGGTGGATGCCGAGCGAGCCGATCAGCACGGCTGGCAGGTTGTTCACGGCCGCCGAGAGCAAGGCGGTGAGCGAGCCGATGCCGAGCGTGGCGACGAACAGGCCATGGCCCGCGAGCCAGTGCACGGCATTCGCGTAGTAATCCACGAGTCCCGCGTTGCGCAGCCCGTATACCACGACATACATGCCTAGACTGAAGGCGACGATCTGCCACGGCGTGTCGTGCAGGGCCTTCTTGAGGGAGATGGCGCGCGCTTGTTCGCTGGCCGGCCGCAGGCCGATGATGAGCAGGGCCACGGCAGCGATGCCCGTGATCAGCGAGATGGGTACGTGCAGGCGCGCGGTAAGGAAGTAGGCGACGAAGGCGAGGGCGAGCACGGCAAAGCCGGTCTTGAACACGAGCGGGTCGCGCACCGCGGAGTGCGGTGCGGGCAGGTGCCTGGTGTCGTAGCGCGGCACGATCCGGCGGCGGAAGCCAAGCCACAGCACCGCGAGCGTGGCGCCCAGAGCGACGAGGTCAACGGGCACCATCACGAGCGCATAGCTGTCGTAGGTCAGGTTGAAGTAACGCGCGGAGAGGATGTTGGTGAGGTTGGAGGTCACGAGCGGCAGGCTGGTGGTATCGGCGACGAAACCGGTGGCGACCACGAACACCAGGGCTGCGGCCGGGCTGAGGCCGATCTCGAACAGCAGCGCGAGGACGATGGGCGTGAGGATGAGCACGGCGCCGTCGTTGGCGAGCAGGGCGGCGACCATGGCGCCGAGCAGCACGAGCAGCACGAACAGGCGCGGGCCGGAACCTTTGCCGTGCCGGGCCATGTGCAGGGCGGCCCAGCGGAAGCTGCCGGCCTGCTCCAGCACCAGGGAGATGACGACCAGGCCAAGGAAGGTGAAGGTGGGGTCCCAGACCAGGCTCCACAGGTCGGGTAGGCGCTGCCAGGGAATGACGCCGGCGAGGAGCATGGCGATAGCGCCGAGCAGAGCCGCGCCGCCGATGCCGAGGTGGCGCGGCCGCAGCAGCACCAGGACCAGCGTCAGGATGAAGATGATGAGGGCGAGCATGGTATCTGGGCGCGAAAGCGCCTGCCATCTTAGCCCTAATAAATAAATCGCGATCCCTCGCGAATTATCCTGAGCGCTAGCGCAGTGCGGCCAGCCGAAGCGGTGGCCTGCTTCAGCCGGTCGCGGTGATGTGAGGAAGCGGTTTTCTTGCGGCGGTGTCGCGGAGCAGTTGCTCGAGGTAGAGGCAGTATTTCTCGATGTAGTCGATATGGTTAACGTTGTCGCGCAGCCATGGGTTCATGAGCGTATGGCGCAGTATCAGCAGGCCGTCGGCATAGCGCTCGGGCTCTTTGGGTGATTCGGTGAATGTGTAGTTGGCAAGGCCCAGTTCGCCAAGGATGTGGGCGGTGTCGCCGGCCTGCAGCATGCGCCTGTAGAGCACCGTCGAGGATCCGAAGAAGGCGCGGGCCTGGAGCGGGACGGTGCGATCGATACGCAGATGTTCGAACACGTCGGCGGTAAAGGCGTTGGCCACGGCTACTGCATCGTTGCCGACGGGGTTGAACGCGATGCACACGAGGCTGCTGTCGGGCTCGATCGGCACGGACACGCGGACCTGATCCTTTACCCGTTCGCGTAGTGCGTTGATGCGGTCGCAGAAGTATTCCGCGTTTTGTACGCCGTAACGGAGCAGTTTGCCGAAATGCTCGGAGTCCAGCGGCAGCAACCGGTGCGTGACATAGGCCGCCGCCGCCGCGAAGCCCGGTTTCGATCCCTCGAGTATGTAGCTGCCGAGACGGCGGAATTTGCGGTAATAGTCTGTTTCGCCCGGTTGCTGCGGTCGCACGCGGCCGAGGTAGGGTGCGTCGGCGGTAATGAAATCCATGCAGCGGTGGTCGCGGCACACGTAGGCACCGCCGACGCCGTAGGGCAGGTAACCCAGTTTGTGCGGATCGACGGTGACCGAGTCCGCCCGGCCCAGCGCGGAGAAGGCCGCGTAGGTCGCCTCGGAGGGAAAATACTTGAAGTGCTTTGCGACTTCATCACGCGTCAGAAGAGCGCCGTTCCCGTCACGGAAGAGCGTGGCAAGGTAGCCGCCCCAGGCCGCGTCGGCATGGACCGCGAACCCCAACCCGTGTTCGCTCCAGCGATCGCGCGCAGCGACGATTTCGTGCAACGGGTCGAGCGTTCCGTATTCCGTCGTGCCCAGCACCCCGACGACGCACAGTATGTTTTGTCCGAGCTTGTGCGAGGCCATCAGCGCGTGCTCCAGGGCATCGGGATCGAGTCGCATGCCATGAGTCGCTACGCGCACGAGTCCCGATTCGCCGATGCCGAGCAGCCGCATTGCCTTGATCCAGGAATAGTGCGCCGTGTTGGCGACCAGCACCGTCGGCACCGAGCAATGGTCGCGGTGCGCGGAGAAGAACGCGTGTGTCCCCATCGATTCCAGGCGTTCCCCTTGCACAACCGCGGCGAACTTGGCACGCCAGGCGGGGTCCTGTTCTTCGCGCAGGAAGGTATGCCACGCCTCGTAAGCCTCGATCGATTCGGGGACCGAGAGGTTGGCGAGCCGCGTGGGGTCGGTTTCGATTATTGAGTGCAGCGTGCCCCCTGCGGGTGGTGCGATCTTCATTCGCGTCATCCCGTTGTACAGGGCCAGTGGGTAATACTTCACCGAGCGCAGCACTTGGAGAGCCTGGTAGTTGGCGAGCGTGCCGCCGGCAGTCAGATAGCCGAACGCGCACGGTGCGCGGTTGGGATCATCGTTGTAGCCGAGCATCCGTGCCAGCTGTAGACCCACCTTTATTTCCAGATCGATGGTGACCGGTGCCGCCTCCTCGCTCACGTTGTTGGGGTTGTAGGGCAAGGCGAGCATCTGCGCGAGCAGGCCCGGTATGAGTGGATCGGAGAGCATGTGCCCCATGTAGCGTGGGCTGGACAGCGGCACCGAAGACTTGAGTGCCGCGCTCAAAGCATGCAGCTCGTCCTTCATGCGCGCGACGTTGGCCTGGAACTCTGGGGACTGGGTGGACAGGGCCGAAATGGAAGGTGGATCGTCGGGATGGAAGTTGCGGCGCCAGTACATGTGATCCTGGGTGAACTCGAGCAGAAGCTGCTCGAACAGTTCGCGGTTCTCGGCTTGCGCGCCGATGAACCAGGACGAGAGGTCGTTGGTTTCCGTTTCCATGCCGCTTCCTTTTTCCAAGACTCCGGAGGGGATAGTGAGCAGGGCGATTATCCCCGCATGCCGGACGGCACCTCTTGATGCAGGTCAATCCGGACGGGAACAGCGGACGCACTCGCTCGGTCTTTCGCGGATAATGACGGGCGATCGAAGCGCAGTGCGGTACTATTCGCGGCCCATGCAGACATCCGATTTCGATTACGACCTGCCCGCGGAGCTGATCGCCCAGTACCCGCTGCCCGAGCGCTCGGCGAGCCGCCTGCTCGCGCTCGGCCGTGAGGGCGCCTGCGTGGACAGGCGTTTCCGCGACCTGCCGGGCCTGCTCGAGCCCGGCGACCTGCTGGTATTCAACGAGACGCGTGTCATCCCTGCCCGCCTGTTCGCCAGCAAGCCGACCGGCGGGCGGGTAGAA
>JBAUSV010000089.1:0-4361 GCA_049581885.1 Gammaproteobacteria bacterium
GCCTTCGCCGGTGCTCTGGCGAGTACCCTGATCGTCTTCGTGCTGGCCCACGGGCGCGGCAGTTGGGCACCCACCCGCCTGCTGCTCACCGGAGTGGTCATGGCTGCCGGCTGGGGCGCCATAATCAGCCTGCTGCTGGTGCTCAGCCCCGACACCACCCTGCGCAGCATGCTGTTCTGGATGATGGGCGATCTAGCCTACCGCTCGGCCTGGCTAGTACCCCTGATTGTGCTTGCGGTCACGTTGGCTATCGCCTTGCCTTATGCGCGTACGCTCAACGTGCTGGCTCGCGGCGACGTCTCGGCGCGCGCGCTCGGCGTGCCGGTGCGCGCGGTGAGTGTCGGCATCTACCTCGCCGCCTCCCTGATCACGGCAGTGGCCGTGGTCGAGGCCGGCACCATCGGCTTCGTCGGCCTGATCGTGCCGCACATGGTGCGCCTCGCGGGCGGCTCCGATCACCGTCTGGTGCTGCCTGGTGCCGCGCTGGGCGGCGGGTTACTATTGATGGTAGCGGATTTGATCGCACGCTCGGTCGCCGCCCCCCGCGCCTTGCCGGTGGGCGTCATCACGGCCGCCGTCGGTGTGCCCGTGTTTCTGTACCTGTTGCTGCGCACGCGCGGGCCACAATGAGCGGCCTGATTGAAGCCTGCGGTCTCGGTGTCGCACGTGGCGAACGGCGCCTGATCAAGCACCTTGACTTTGTCCTGGCGCCCGGCGAACTGGTCGCCGTGGTCGGTCCCAACGGTGCGGGCAAATCGAGCCTGCTGACCACGCTGGCCGGCCTGTTCCCGCCCGCCACCGGCGAGGCCCGTCTGGAGGGCACTGCTTTGGAGCGCTTGCCACGGCGCACGATTGCACGGCGACTCGGCTTCCTGGCCCAGGACAGCGACGACCCCTATCCGGCCACAGTGCTGGAAACGGCACTGATTGGCCGCCACCCACACATCGACTTCTGGCGCTGGGAATCGGATGCCGATCGGGCGCGGGCGCGCAAGGCGCTGCGTGCTGTGGGACTGGGCGCCGCCGCCACGCGCTCGGTGGCGACCCTCTCCGGTGGCGAGCGTCGGCGCCTGGCGATTGCCACACTGCTCACCCAGGCGCCACGGATTTATCTCCTTGACGAGCCCCTTGAAGCACTCGACCTAGCCTTTCAGATGCGGCTGTTGCGGCTGCTCAGGCATATGGCAACCCTGGGCGGCGTAGGCGTGTTGTTCAGCCTGCACGACCTGTCACTCGCAGCCCGCTACGCCGAACGCGTAATCCTGCTCGACGGCCAGGGTAGCGCCACGCTCGGCACGCCGGCCATGGTACTCGACCCCGCACGACTGAGTACCATATATGGTTGTCGCATACGACGCATCGCCGTCGATGGAACATCTTTCTATATGGCGGAGTAACGCTGCATTACTGCGATCTTCCACATGCACCCAAAGGGAAGGCGGGCCACAGCCCGCCTTCCGCTCACCGCTGGAGGCTGACCTCAGCGCCGCCGGCGCAAGACCAACAGCCCTGCCAGACCGAACAGGGCAGCCAGTCCACCGAGGCCGAACGCGCCACCACCGCCGGATGGGGGAGGTGGCGGCGCCGCACCAACCGTGACGGATACGGTAGCGGTATTGGATTTCATCACTCCATTGTCGATATCGAAAGTGAAACTGTCCGTGCCGCTGTAACCGTTATCGGGCGTATACGCAAAGCTGGCTGACCCGTTGGCCTGAAGCGTGCCGTGTGCCGGTTGCTGCACGACCTCATACTTCACCTGTTCGCCACCGATACCGGTACCCGTAAATTGTCCCGTTTTGCCAGCCTCGTACGCAGTGGAAAGAGATTCATCTGTGGCCGTGGCCGCGGCCTGCACCGCCACCGTCTTTTGAGCCGTCTTCGACTGGTACTGATCCGCGCAGGTAAACTTCACTGTGTAAATACCACCGTTCGCGTACTGCACCGGATCGGGCGTCAGTTTTGTGGAGTTGGGAATTCCGGAGTCGCCGCCAAACGACCACTGATAGTTCAAAGTCTGGCTACCCGTGTAATTGCAGGCCGCTTGAAAGCTCACATCGGTATTCGGATTCACATTGACCGGCGAGCCGGAGGGTGCCGTGATCGCCGGAGTGATCAAACCGTCCACCCCGGCCAATGCTGCTTGGGCATCGACCAGACCGGTGCCTGCGGTATCGAGCGTGTAATTGGTCAGGGCGCTGGAGTTTGCGTTGCTCATGACCAGCTCCTTCCAGCCGGTAGCGTCCGATCTGCCATTGGGGAAAGCGCTGCGCGCCAAGGCAATCACCGACGCCACATTCGGCGAAGCCGCCGAGGTACCATAAAATGGGCTGCTAAAGCCTCCCGCACCGCTCACCGTAACGCCATCGATACCGGTGATATCGGGTTTGGCGCGGGTCTGGATGCCGTTCTGCCAATCACCATACACGTAGGGGCCTGTGTCGCTGAATGACTCGATGGTCGAATTGACGCCGCTGCCGTCGTAATGCGCCGCGGCCATGGTCAGTTCCGCAGCCAGCGCGGCATGGCCGGCGACACCGCCGCCGGTCACGTAATTGAATATGCCG
The DNA here is from genome assembly GCA_049581885.1 of Gammaproteobacteria bacterium. Taxonomy (GTDB): domain Bacteria; phylum Pseudomonadota; class Gammaproteobacteria; order JAKDMP01; family JAKDMP01; genus JBAUSV01. The sequence goes on from JBAUSV010000089.1 coordinate 2,568, forward strand.
CCGTTGTTCATGTTCCCATACAACTTGATATGTAGCGGGTTCGTGCCATGCGCGCTGCAATCGAAACAGTACGCCACCAAGTACAGCGTTTGATTGGAGCTGGTGTTGTTGGTATACACAACCTCTTCACCCGCGGGATTCGTACCCGTGGTCTGGTCAATTGTGGAGGTGCAATTCTGGCTAGTGCCAGGCGAGCACGCCACCGACCCATCGCTCTTGAGCAGGAACAGGTCCAGGTCGTCGTAGGGGCCGCTCTGCGGGTCGTCCCATGTCAAATCGCCGTATATGCTGTTCCCCGGACCGAGTGTGACTTTCTCGGCGGCATCACTGGTACCGCCCAGGGCTTTACCAAAATCCATGGCCGAATTGTAGGAACGCCCGGACGCTTGCCCAGGCGCCGGCGTGTAGGTCGGCGACAGCGTGATAGGCGGCCCCCCCGGGGAGCTCGGGGTGGTCGTCGCCACATAGTTGCTCTGGAAGAAGCCCTGCCGACTATTGCCCGCCGAGGTGGTCAAGTTGATGCTGGGGTTGTTCTGGGCAAAACTCGTGATTGCGTTGTCGAAAGAGGTCAGGAAAAAGACCGGGGTAAACCCCAGATCGTCGGAGATGATATTCGCTCCCCAGGTGGCATAGTCATCGTAACACTGGAGGAACTCTGCCGTGGTGTTGGGACCGCAAAAACCTAACGTGGCGGCAGGCGCCACCGCGTGGACGATTTCAAGCATGGCCGTGCCCTCATCACCACTGCCTTTAATACCACTGGAATCCATCCACACGTTGTTCGGCAGATAGCCCGCGGCTTGCGAACTGGAAATGCAATCCACCCCATCGGAAATGACGCCCACCTTGACGCCGCTACCAGTGATGCCCTCATCCAGCACAGGCTGGACGTTCTGGGCGACGATGCCATCGTGGTCGATCTTGAGTCCTGTTTGCACGGCATTGCAGGTATCCGCTGCGGGGCGCACGCCAGCAACTCCTTTAACGACAGCATAGACGGGCAGACCGACTTTAGTCACGCCATTCAGCAAAGCCGCTGCCTGCAGTTTGGCGATCGGCACCCAGGCCTGCACCACGCTCAAGGGCCGGCTGATCAGCACGCCGGTCGCATTCAGGCCATACAGAGCCACATTTGTCGGAGCGTTCCCGGCCCGGTAATGAATGTAAACCTGCACCGCACCCGTAGCATTGACCCGCGGGCCGAAAGCGGGCGGGCGGGCACCGGGATGCGTGACAAGGCTATGCACCGTCTGGGGTGACCGGGCGTAATTGGCGGCCAGATGCGCCAACGCCGGCGACAGACTCCCGGCCTGCGCCACGCAGGCAACGATGAGCAAGGCGGCAGCGCCGATACTCATCGTTAATCTTGAAATTCTCATTATGTACCCTCTGTTTAAAGTGGTTTTTTAGGGAAGCCGTAAACCGGCAATGTAATGCGCGTAACGGTCGGCAACCGTGCCAAGCGTGAGAGCGTGGCGGGGTCTGCCCAGACCTGATACACGCGCATGCTCGCCACGCCGCGATCCATTTTCGCACCCGCCTGTTGCAGGCTCTGCGCCACCTTGTCACCAAACGAGCTGACATGGACATAAACCTGAATCCGCCGTGCCGAGTCAATGTGTGCCCGGCGATTTGACAGCGCCTTGGCGGCACTGCCTGTGGGCGCGGCTTTCACCTCACGGGCCACTGCGGCCAGGCGGGCGCCGATCTTGGGGTTCGACAAAGTGACCGGCGCCGGAGCCATGGTGGGTGCCGACATGGTTTGCAGTGCGGTTGACGCCGCCGCTATGGTAC
>JBAUSV010000090.1:0-1602 GCA_049581885.1 Gammaproteobacteria bacterium
CTTCTATCTGCTTCCGATCGGCTATGCCGTCCGTCAGTCGCTGATGGTCATCAAGCGTGACGGAACCTATGGCGTGCCCAAGGATGTTTTTGGGGGCTTCTCGCAATACGCCCTCGTCTTTCAGGACCACAACTTCATGTCGTCGATGGGCAGGATGTTCCTCTTTGGGGTGGTGCAGGTCCCCATCATGCTCGGGCTCGCTCTCTTGTTTGCGCTCTTGTTGGACTCGCCCCTGTTGCGCGGCAAGAAGTTCTTCAGACTTGCGTTCTTTGTGCCCTACGCGGTCCCTGGCGTCATCGCCGCGATCATGTGGGGCAACCTGTTCTCGCCCAACTTGTCGCCGTTCAAGAGTGCGACGCGCAACGTCGATTTCCTTGGCTCGAACCTTGTGCTGTGGGCGCTCGCGAACGTCGTGACGTGGGTCTACGTGGGTTACAACATGCTCATCATGTACTCGTCGTTGATGTCGATCCCGACCGAGATCTATGAGGCCGCCCGCATGGATGGCGCCGGCCAGATGCGCATGGCGTGGTCAATCAAGATTCCGCTGGTGCGGCCCGCGATCATCTTGACCGCAGTCTTCTCCATCATCGGCACCCTCCAACTCCTCGCTGAACCGCAGGTGTTCCAGTCGTTCAGTTCGGCGGTGACGAGCACCTTCACTCCCAACATGTCGGTCTACGCGACGGCATCGATTCCGAACTCCAATCTCGCGGCGGCCATGTCAGTTGTGCTCGCGCTCATCACGTTCGTGCTGTCGTTCTCGTTCCTTAAGTTCACTCAGCGTCAGGAGAACCGATCATGAGCGTGACTGACGAGAAGTCCACCAACGTTCTCAGGAACACCCGCGGTCGAGCGTCGGCGCGAGGCCCACGCGAGGCGATCATGTCGCGCACCGCCGCGATGGTGATCATGGGCGTATTCACCATCTACTTCCTGGTGCCCATCTGGTGGCTACTGGTAGCAGGGAGCAAAGACCAGTCGGCGATTCTCAACACCAATCCGCTGTGGTTCGCGAACTTCCACCTGTTCCAGAACATCGGCGACCTGTTCTCCTACCGCAACGGCGTCTACCTTCAGTGGCTTCGCAACTCGATCCTCTACGCGGGACTCGGTGGGGCCGTGGCCACCCTGATAGCGGGCATGTGTGGGTACGCGCTCGCGAAGTATCGCTTTCGCGGACGGGAGTTGATCTTCAACGTCGTTCTCGGTGGAGTGCTCGTTCCCGCGACAGCACTCGCATTGCCGCTCTTCCTGATCTTCAGCAAGGTCTCGCTGACGAACACGTTCTGGGCCGTATTCCTGCCCTCCATCGTCAGTCCCTTCGGCGTGTACTTGACGCGAATTTTCGCCGCGGCGTCGGTGCCCGACGAACTCCTTGAGGCCGCGCGTCTGGATGGCTCGGGGGAGGTGCGCACGTTCTTCACGATGAGCATGAAGCTCATGTCCCCCGCGCTGATCACGGTGTTCTTGTTCCAATTCGTGACGATCTGGAACAACTTCTTCCTGCCGCTGATCATGCTGCGCGACGAGTCGCTCTTCCCCGTGACCTTCGGTTTGTACATCTGGAACACCCAACTCAACCAGCTACCGGAACTGCGA
>JBAUSV010000091.1:0-2630 GCA_049581885.1 Gammaproteobacteria bacterium
GAACGCATTTTCTGCAATGGCCCGGGGGGCTTCACGCCGGACGGCCGCGAATACGTCATTACCCTGGAGCCGGATCAGCGCACACCCGCGCCGTGGGCCAATGTCATCGCCAGCCCGCACATCGGCACCGTCATCAGTGAGAGCGGCAGTGCCTATACCTGGGTGGAAAACGCCCACGAGTTCCGCCTGACCACCTGGCACAATGACCCACTAAGCGACACTAGTGGCGAGGCGCTCTATCTGCGCGATGAGCAAACCGGTGCCTTCTGGTCGCCGACGCCGTTGCCGGCGCCTAATCGGGGGCAGTCCGGCTATGTATGCCGGCACGGGTTCGGTTACAGCGTGTTCGAGCATGACGAGACCGGGATCGCCTCGGAACTGTATACCTACGTCGCCATGGACGCGCCGGTGAAGTTCGTAGTGGTAAAGCTGCGAAACCATTCGGGACGCACGCGCAGCTTGTCGTTGACCGGCTATTGGGAACTGGTGCTCGGTGAGTGGCGCCACGCCAATCAAATGCACATCGTAACCGAAACAGATCCGCACAGCGGGGCGCTGTTTGCCCGCAATGCCTACGGTCGTGAATGCGCCAATCGGGTGGTGTTTGCTCAGGTGAGCGCGCGCACCCGGACGGTGACCGGCAACCGCACCGAATTCATAGGCCGAAACGGCTCGCTGGCCAGACCGGCGGCGATGCGCCGCACACGTTTGTCGGGCAAGACCGGAGCGGGGCGGGATCCGTGCTGCGCGCTCCAGACCAAAATCGAACTGGCCGACGGGCAAGAGCGCGAGATCGTGTTCATCTTCGGCGCGGCCCGCAACAGCGAGCAAGCGCAGCATTTCATCCAGCGTTTCAACGGCTCGGCGGGCGCCCGCTTGGCATTGGAGGCGGTGTGGGAATACTGGAACCATACCCTGGGCGCAGTGAACGTGGAAACACCCGACCCGGCGCTGGACGTGTTGGCCAACGGCTGGTTGGTTTACCAGACACTGTCGTGCCGGCTGTGGGGCCGTAGTGGCTATTATCAGTCCGGTGGTGCCTACGGTTTCCGCGACCAATTGCAGGACACCATGGCGCTGATGCATAGCACGCCGTGGCTCGCCAGGGAACAGTTGATCCGTTGCGCCGAACGCCAGTTCCTTGCGGGTGACGTGCAACACTGGTGGCATCCGCCCCATGGCCAGGGCGTGCGCACCCATTTCTCCGATGACTATCTGTGGCTGCCGTATGCGACTTGTCGATATGTGCAGACGACCGGCGATATCGGCGTACTCGACCAGCCGGTACATTTCCTTGAAGGCCGCGAGTTGAATCCGGAAGAGGAGGCTTACTACGACCAGCCGCAACGGTCGGCTGAAGAGGCGAGCCTCTATGAACATTGCGTGCGTGCAATCAAATATGGTTTACGCTTCGGTGAACATCAGTTACCGCTGATGGGCTGCGGCGATTGGAACGATGGTATGAATCTGGTCGGTCGTGATGGCAAGGGCGAGAGCGTTTGGCTGGCGTGGTTCCTGTACGAGAACCTTCGGCTGTTTGCAGGCCTGGCGACTGGTCGTAACGACGAGGCCTTTGCCGAACTCTGCAGCGGACAGGCTGCGCGGCTGCGCAGTAATATTGATGCCAATGCATGGGACGGAGCCTGGTATAGGCGCGCCTATTTCGATGATGGCACCCCCTTGGGCTCGACCGACAATGACGAATGCCAAATCGATTCCATCAGCCAGAGTTGGGCGGTCATTTCGGGGGGCGGCGAACCCGAGCGAGCCCGCCAGGCGATGGCGGCGGTGGATAAACGCCTGGTACGGCGCGATGCGCAATTAATCCAATTGCTTGATCCGCCCTTTGATAAATCCGACCTGGAGCCCGGTTATATCAAAGGCTACGTGCCCGGCGTTCGCGAGAATGGCGGCCAATACACCCATGCCGCGATCTGGGCCACGATGGCGTTTGCCATGCTGGGGGACAGCGAACGGGCATGGGAAATGTTCGCCATGCTCAATCCTGTCAATCACGGCAGTCAGCCGGAGGAGATTGAACGCTACAAGGTCGAGCCGTACGTCATGTGCGCGGATATCTACGCTGCGCCGCCGCACACGGGCCGGGGAGGCTGGACCTGGTACACCGGGGCGGCGGGTTGGATGTACCGGCTGACCGTGGAAACTCTATTGGGCCTGCACCTGGAAGTGGACCATCTGCGCATTGCGCCCTGTATCCCGGCCCATTGGGAGTCGTACAAAATCCATTACCGCTATCGCGAGACGGTCTACCACATCACAGTCAAGCGCGTTGGTAAAACGTCGGGACATGTGAGCCGAGTGACGGTGGACGGTGTTGTGGAATATGAACCCGGTCTGGACGATGCAGGAAAGCCGCAAGGCATGATCCCCCTTGTGGATGATCGCCGGGAGCACTATGTCGGGGTCGATTTGAGCGATAGATCGGCGTAATGAGCTTCTTTTCCCTGGTCAGCATCCTGATCTCCCTCGCGGGCATCACGAGCTACATCAACTATCGGTATATCAAGCTGCCGACGACAGTCGGCGTCATGCTGGTAGCGCTCGTCGCGTCGCTGATACTGGTCCTCATCGGTCCCTATGCCGGTGGGTTCCACGAACAGGCAGTGACC
>JBAUSV010000092.1:0-3699 GCA_049581885.1 Gammaproteobacteria bacterium
CTGGCCCTGCTCGTATCTGGGTTCGGCGTTGCTTCCGCCGCATCTGGCCCGCAGGCCCTTTACCAGGGCATGCAGTGGCGCCTGGTCGGCCCGTTCCTGGGCGGTCGCGTGGAAGCGGTCGCGGGCGTGCCCTCGCAGCCGAATACGTTCTACTTCGGCGCGGTGGTCGGCGGTGTCTGGAAGACGACCGACGCGGGCAACACCTGGCATCCCATTTTCGACAAAGAGCCTATAGGCTCGATCGGCGCGATCGCCGTCGCCCCGTCGGATCCCAACGTCATTTATGTGGGCACCGGCGAGCGCGCGCCGCGCGGCGACATTTCCTTCGGCAACGGCGTGTACAAGTCCACCGATGCCGGCAAGACCTGGCAGCATATCGGCCTTGATGACAGCCGCCATATAGGGCGAATCCTCGTCGATCCGACGAACCCCGACGTCGTCCTGGTTGCCGCGCTGGGGCACGTGTACGGCCCCAACAAGGAACGCGGCGTATTCCGCTCGACCGACGGCGGCAAGACCTGGACGAAGGTCCTGTACAAGGACGAGGACACGGGCGCGATCGACCTCGCCGCCGATCCGCACAACCCGCGCATCGTCTACGCGGCGCTGTGGCAGGTGCGGCGCACGCCATGGAGCCTGACCAACGGCGGCCCCGGCAGCGGCCTGTATCGCTCGACCGACGGCGGCAAGACCTGGACGCAGCTTTCAGGCCATGGCCTGCCGGCCGGGCCGCTGGGGCGGATTTCCGTTTCCGTCTCGGGCGCGAACGGCAACATCGTCTATGCGCTGATCAACGCCCACAAGGGCGGCCTCTACCGCTCCGACGACGGTGGCGAGACGTGGCAGCTGATCAACGGCGACCAGCACCTGCGCCAGCGCCCCTGGTACTACTTCGGCGTCCACGCCGACCCGAAGAACCCGGACAAGGTCTGGGTGCTCAACTTCAAGCTCAACGTCTCCACCGACGGGGGCAAGACGTTCAAGCAGATCGATACGCCGCACGTGGACAACCACGCGATGTGGATCGACCCGCAAAATCCCGAGCGGATCATCGAGGGCAACGACGGCGGGGCGACGGTGACCGTCAACGGCGGCCGGAGCTGGAGCAGCGAGGAGAACCAGCCCACGGGGCAGTTCTACCACGTGGCCACGGACAACCGCTTCCCCTACCGAATCTACGGCGCGCAGCAGGACCGCGGCAGCATCGCCATCGCCAACGCCAGCCGCTTCGGGCCGATCACGACCCACAACTGGTACAACGTCGCCGGCGGCGAAAGCGGTTACGTGGTACCGGTGCCGGGCAACCCGGACGTGGTCTACGCCGGCTCCTACTTCGGCGACACCACCCGCTACACGATCAGCACGGGCGAGGTGCAGGACGTCACGCCGTGGCCGAACAATCCCGAGGGCCAGCCGGCCGCGAACGTGAAGTACCGCTTCAGCTGGACCTCGCCGCTCGCGTTCTCGCCGCAGGACCCAAAGGTGTTGTATTCGGGTTCCCAGTACGTACTCCAGAGCACCGATTCGGGCCGCAGCTGGCACGCCATCAGCCCCGACCTGACGCGCGATGACAAGTCCAAGCAGCAGTTGTCCGGCGGGCCCATCACCAAGGACAACGTCGGCGCCGAGTATTACGACGTGGTCTACACCATCGCGCCCTCGCCCGTTAAGCAGGGCGTGATCTGGGCGGGCACCGACGACGGCCTGATCCAGCTCACGCGCGACGGCGGCAAGCACTGGGAGAACGTGACGCCGCACGGCATGCCCAAGTGGGCGACGGTGAGCCTGATCGACGCCTCGACCTTCGACGCCGGCACCGCCTACGCCGCGGTCAACGCGCACAAGAGCGACGACATGACGCCCTACATCTACCGCACGCGCGACTACGGGCGGAGCTGGACGCGCATCACCAACGGGATCGAGGCGCCCGCCTACGTGCACGTCGTGCGCGAGGATCCGAACTACAAGGGCCTGCTGTTCGCGGGAACGGAAACCGGCGCCTACGTATCGTTCAACGACGGCGGGCACTGGTACCCGCTGCAGCTGAACCTGCCGGTGACCTCGGTGCGCGACTTCGCGATCAAGGACGGCGACCTCATCGTGGCCACGCACGGGCGCGGCTTCTGGGTGCTGGACGACATCGCGCCGCTGGAGCAGATCGCGGCCGGCACGCGGGCAGATGATAAGCCCGTGCTGTTCGAGCCGGGCACCGCCATCCGCACCAACCTGTCCGGCGCCAAGGGCGGCCCCGACAGCGGCAGCAACCCGGAGGAAGGCGCGCTTCTCACCTACTATCTTCCCGCGGCGCCAAAGGGCGGCGCCACGCTCAAGATCGTGGATTCCCGCGGCACTGTGATTCGCACGTGGTCCAGTGCGGCGAAGAAGCCTTACCGCAAGCTCGACGCCGGCGCCGGCAGCCATCGCCTGGCCTGGAACCTGCGCTACGACCCGCCGACGCCGATCAAGGGCGTCAAGCCGGTGTTCGAGGGCGGCTTCCCCGTCACGCCGGCGGTCGTGCCCGGCACCTACACGGCCGAGCTGAGCCTCGACGGCCACACCTACCGCCAGCCGCTGACCGTGAAGCTCGATCCGCGGCTGAAGGCGACCGCCGCGGACCTGCACAAGCAGCTCGCCCTCATGCTCGACATCCACCGCGCCATCGACGCCGACCACCGCGCGTTCAACGGGTTGTACGAGCTGCACGGCCAGCTCGAGCGGTTGGCGAAACGGCTCGGCAACGCGGCGAAGACGAAGGACGTCGCCTCGCGGGCGCGGTCGCTGGCGGCGGAAGCCGACGACATCGCGGGCACCCTCTTCCAGTACAAGGCGCGCGCGCCGAAGTGGCTGTTCATGAACTACCCCGGGCAGATCAACATGCGCCTGGTGTCGCTGGAATACTCGGTCGCCAGCGCCAACGCGGCGCCTACGTCGCAGCAGGAAGCGGTGTTCGTGGAATTGCGCAAGCAACTCCAGGCGCAACTCGCGCGCTGGAACGCCCTGCGCACCCGGAAGATTCCGACCCTCAACGCAACCCTGCAGGCACAGGGCGTGCCGGTGGTCTCGGCCGGGGAGTAGGAAGGGAGCCTCCGGCTGGTGCGGTCAGTCATACTGCGACCGACGGGAAACGGCGGGGGTTTCCCCCGGCCGTTTTCGTCAGTGCAAAATAATAGGGAGCAGAGCACGGTTTTCCTGGAGTTGATCGATAAACAGGGATTGCCATGAGGACGAGTGATCGCGTTCCGCCCGTTATGCATATTCCGCCGCCGTTCTGGTTCGCAGCTGCGTTTTTCGCCGGCTGGGGTTTGCAGTTCCTGGTTCCGCTCACGACTCATTCGCAAACCGTCGCCGGGGTCAGTCGGGCCGTTGGAATTGGACTGCTTGTCTGTGGCGGGATGCTCGCGCTTTCTTGCTTCGTCATGTTCCTGCTCGCACGCACCACCGTCATTCCATTCGGCAGGGCGTCGAGCCTGGTAACCCATGGGCCTTACCGGATCACGCGCAACCCGATGTACTGGAGCCTGGTACTGGCCTATCTGGGCGGGGCCGGACTGCTGGTTTCACCATGGCCGCTGATCCTGCTGGCGGTACCGCTGCTGATCCTCAACCGGGTCGTGATTCCATTCGAGGAGAGACGGCTGCGGGAAGCCTTCGGCAGCGAATACGAAGCCTATTGCGCGAGAACACGCCGCTGGCTCTAGG
>JBAUSV010000093.1:0-2420 GCA_049581885.1 Gammaproteobacteria bacterium
GCGCCGTGGCTGGCCTTCGCCGCCCTCGCCGCGCTGGTGTTCGCCGCCTACGCTCCCGGCCTCGGCGGTCCGTTCCTGCTCGACGACTGGGGCACCCTGGCCAAGCTTGGTGATTACGGGCCCGTCACCCGCTTCGACACCCTCATCAGCTACCTCACCGCCGGCATCGCCGGTCCCACGGGACGTCCGCTCGCGCTCGCCTCGTTCCTGATCGACGCCCATCACTGGCCGGCCAATCCATGGCCGTTCAAGCTCACCAACGTGCTCATTCACCTGCTCAACGGCGCCCTGCTCGCATGGCTGCTCACCGGGCTGTCGCGCGCGCGCGGGCTGGATCCCCGCAAGGCGGCCTGGGCCGGACTGATCGGCGCCGGTCTGTGGCTGGCGCATCCGCTGTTCGTTTCCACCACGCTCTACGTGGTGCAGCGCATGGCGATGCTCGCGGCCCTGTTCGTATTCGCCGGACTCGCCTGCTATGTGACCGGTCGAAGGCGGCTGAACGCGGGGCACACGCACAGCGCCTACGCCCTGATGATCGGTGGCCTCGTCGGCGGCACACTGCTCGGCTTTTTCAGCAAGGAAAACGCCGCCCTGCTGCCGCTACTCGCGCTGGTGCTGGAAATCACCGTACTGCGCGATCCGTCACCGGGGTCAAATCGCAGCCGGACGCCGGCACTCGCCTTTCGCGTGATTTTTCTGTGGCTGCCGAGCGCGTTTATTTTCGCCTTTTTGCTGTGGCAACTGCGCGACCTGACCACCGTCGTCCCGGATCGCGATTTTTCCGTCGGCACCCGTTTGCTGACCGAAGCCCGGGTGCTGGTGCATTACCTGTATCTCCTTGTCATCCCCCACGCTGCGACACATGGCCTTTATACCGTGGTCCCGCTGTCGCACGACTTTCTGCACCCGTGGACGACGCTCCCCGCCATCGTGCTGATTCTCGCGCTGATCGGCGGCGCCTTCGCCATGCGCCGCCGCTGGCCGGTATTCGCCGCCGTCGTCCTGTTCTTTTTTGCCGGGCAGCTGCTCGAATCCACCACGATTCCGCTCGAGCTGTACTACGAGCATCGCAACTACCTGCCGGCCGCCTTGCTGTTCTGGCCGCTGGCCCTGTGGTGGGTGCGCGGCCATGGCCTACTCCTGCTGCGCCGTGTAACGCTTGTGCTCGCCTTCGCGCTGCTGCTGGGGCTGACGGCGCTGCGTGCCGATCTGTGGGGCCAGCCCACCCGGCTGGCGCTCACCTGGATGCGGCTCAACCCCGATTCCGTGCGCGCCGTGGTGGTGGGCACCGATACGCTCGAAGCGCTCGGCCGCAATCGTCTCGCCTACCGGGCGCTGTACGTAACCTCAAAGAAACATCCGGACAACATCAGCGCCGCCCTGGCACGCATCGGAGCCGCCTGCCGCCTGGGCGGCGCCCGGCCCGACGACGTGCGGACGCTTGTTTATGCCGCCGGGCACGACTGGGCCCGCCTGAACCTGCTCTACACCACACTGAACGCACGCCTTGCAAGCCGGCAACCGAACTGCCCCGGATTCGGCCCCCGGGCCATGGCGAAGGTAGTGGCCGGTGCGCGAGCCAATAGCCACTTCCGCGACCGTCAAACCGCGCAGCAAGAACTGCTCGCGCTGCACGGGCAGTTGCTGTTGTCCGCGGGCAAAACGGACTCCGCCTACGCCGCATTCCGCAAAGCGCTCGCCGTGTACCCCACGCCCGATATGGCACTCACTGCAGGGGCTTATCTGTTGAATGCGGGGCATCCGCGTCGCGCCCGGCAACTGCTCAACGCATACCGGAAATTGCCACGGCACCTGCCCCCACCCTGGACCATGAAGGGACTGCACCGCAGATGGCTGGACCATAGCGGCTGGTACCGGGACTCGTTCCGCAATCTGCGCCACGCCATCAAGGCCGCACTGCCTCCCACCGGCAGCGCAGTGCCTCGATAAAGACCGCAGCGCCAAACGCCCGGCGCGGTTCCCGTAGAATGCGCGGATGCATCTGTCCGCCTCACAACGCCGCCGGCTCCCCTGGCTGATCCTGATCCTGCTGCTCGGCGCAACTGCACTCGCCTACTGGCCGGGCACCCGCGGGATATTCCTGCTCGACGATTTCCCCAATCTGGTCGATAACAGCGCCTTCCAGCACCTCAAGCCCACGTTCGGTTCGTTCCTCACCGCCAGCATGAGTTCGGATAGCGGCCCCACGCATCGGCCCATTGCCATGGCGAGTTTTGCCGTCAACGTGCTGGCCGTCGGAGGTGGCGCGCATCTGAGTGCTGCGGTGGGCGCAATGAAGTGGACCAATGTGGGCATTCACCTGCTCAACGGCCTGCTGATCTTCATTCTGCTGCGTCTGCTGCTCGGCGAGTACCGGCGCCTGCGCCCGCGAACCTCGGAGCGCGCGTGCACCTGGGCGG
>JBAUSV010000094.1:0-3340 GCA_049581885.1 Gammaproteobacteria bacterium
GGCGCAGCGTGAGCCTTCATGTACTCCACGTAGGTGTAGCCGCTGTGGCCATCGACCCCCGTTTCCCCGACAATCAGGAACGCGAGAAAAATGAAGAAAATCGTGATCGCGACTAGCGCCACCAGGACCCAGGAAAAGTGGCGAACAAAGGTTCGGTCGTCGTGCAATGTCATTGCGGGCTCCGTCTGCGCATCCGCGAATTATAAGACACGTCAACCCTGACACGCTACAATAACGCCAGTCGCGCCCTTAGCTCAGCTGGATAGAGCGCAGCCCTCCGGAGGCTGAGGTCAGAGGTTCGAATCCTCTAGGGCGCGCCATACGGTCATTTCAAGGTGGGGGATCACCGGGGTTCCGATCGCAACGCCTGCATTGCAGCCGTGCCAACCCCTTGGGGCGGCCATTATTTCGTTGCGGCCACAGAACATTTCAAGCCAGGTTCCACTGCTCCCATTTCGGGGCCACAGCCCCACAGGCGTTATAATTACAAGGGTTAGAAGCGCTGCGCACGAGGCTGTTCCCGATTTGATCCCGCTTGTGCGCTGCGGCGAAATGTTCGTCAATCAGGAGCCAGCGCATGCAAGTAACCCTCGCCAAACCCCGCGGATTTTGTGCCGGTGTGGTGCGCGCCATCGACGTGGTCGAGGAGGCCCTGAAGGTCTTCGGTCCCCCTGTTTACGTGCTGCACGAAATCGTGCACAACCAGCACGTAGTACGTGGTTTGCGCGAAAAAGGTGCGGTATTTACCGAATCGCTCGCCAATATACCGACCGGCTCAGTGACCATTTTCAGCGCCCACGGCGTTTCCGACCAGCGCGTGCAGGAAGCCGAAAAGCGCGGCCTGCGCGTCATCGACGCCACCTGTCCGCTCGTCGCCAAGGTGCACATGCAGGCGCAGAAATATCATCGCGGTGACTACGAACTGATCATCGTCGGCCATCGCGGCCACCCCGAGGTGGAAGGCACCAGCGGACGTGTGCCCGGGCCGGTGCACATCGTCTCCGAACTGGAAGAAGTGGAAGCGCTCGAGGTGACCAATCCGGGAAAGGTGGCCTACGTCACGCAGACCACATTATCGCTGGACGATACCCGTACCGTAATCGAGGCGCTCAAGAAGCGCTTCCCGAAAATTGTCGGCCCTGAAACCAAAGACATCTGCTATGCCACCCAGAACCGCCAGAATGCGGTGCACGAATTGATGCAAACATCCGACGTGCTGCTGGTGGTCGGCGCGCGCAACAGCTCCAATTCCAACCGACTGCGCGAAGTGGGCGAACAGGCCGGTGCCCGTGCCTACCTGGTGCAGGATGCGGGCGAGTTGCAAAAGGACTGGTTCGAAGCGAACGACCGGGTCGGCGTGACCGCCGGCGCGTCCACACCGGAAGAACTCGTCTCCGGCGTGCTCGAGCGGTTGTCGCAGTGGGGTGCCGAAACGGTAGAGGAAATGGAAGGTCCCGACGAAAAAGTCGCATTCCGCATTCCGCCGGAACTGCGTGTTCACGCCGAACAAGCGCAAGGAGGTTAATCGATGTCCGTACCCGTAAAGCAACAGGCCAAGATCGCCAGCTACATCATCGGCAAGAAGCTGAAGGGCGAGAAGAAGTACCCGCTGGTGCTGATGCTCGAGCCCTTGTTCCAGTGCAATCTTGCCTGTCCCGGCTGCGGCAAGATCGACTACGAGGACGACATCCTGCGCAAACGGCTGAGCGTCGAAGAATGCCTCGATGCGGTGGACGAGTGCGGCGCGCCGGTGGTGTCGATCCCTGGCGGCGAACCCCTGATCCACAAGGACATCAAGGCCATTGTCGAAGGCATCATTGCGCGCAAGAAATTCGTGTACCTGTGCACCAACGCGATCCTGCTGGACAAGAAGCTCGACCTGTTCACCCCCTCGCCCTACCTCACTTTCTCGGTACATCTCGACGGACTGCAAGGTCGCCATGACGAGAGCGTGGACCGCGAAGGCGTGTTCGAGAAAGCCACCGCGGCGATCAGGAAGGCCAAGGCACGCGGTTTCCGCGTGAACATCAACACCACCCTGTTCGCCGGCGAAAATCCTGAGCAGGTCGCGCGGTTCTTCGACTTTGCCGCGACCGATCTCGGCATCGACGGCATTACCGTCTCGCCCGGTTACAGTTACGAGCACGCGCCGCGACAGGACGTGTTCATGGGCCGGCGTCAATCCAAGGAACTGTTCCGCAACATCTTCAAAAACAAGAACGGCACCCAGTGGCCGCTCTCGCATTCGAGCCTGTTTCTGGATTTCGTGTGCGGCAATCAGGATTACCAATGCACGCCGTGGAGCAATCCCACGCGCAACATCTTCGGCTGGCAGAAACCCTGCTACCTGATGGACGATGCCGGTTACGCCGACTCCTTCCAGGAACTGATGGAAACCACGCCGTGGGAAGAATACGGTACCGGTCTCAATCCCAAGTGCGACAACTGCATGGCGCACTGCGGCTACGAGGGCACGGCCGCCGACGATGCGTTCAGACATCCGCTCAAGGCCCTGATGGTCAGCCTGCGCGGGCCGAAACTGGAAGGCTCCATGGCACCCGACCGCCCAATCCTCTACGACAAGTCCAAAGTCGGCATCGGCGGCATCGCGGTCAAGGTCGAATCCGAGTCCAGCACGCACTGAGCTGACCTTACCCCATGATCACGGTGGCCGCCATTGCGCTCGGCCTGTGGCTCGCCCTGCTGCTTGTGCCATGGCAGCCGTGGCGCTGCCGCGAACGACTGGAAACCGCCAACACGCCCAGCACCAGGAACGACTTCACTGTTCTCATCCCCGCACGCAATGAAGCGGATGTGATCGACGCGACCTTGAACGCCTTGGCGATCAGCGCGCCGCATGCGACGGTTATCGTGGTTGACGACGAATCGAAGGACAGCACCGCACAGACCGTCAAAACCAATCGACACCCAAGCGTCCGGCTGCTCGCAGGCAGCCCGCCACCCACCGGCTGGAGCGGCAAACTGTGGGCTCTCGAACAAGGTTTGCGCGAAGTAACCACGCCGCGCATATTGCTGCTCGATGCTGATATCGCCCTCGCACCCGGCATGATCGCCGCACTCGAAAACCAGGCCGACAGCGGTTATGAACTGGTATCGGTGCTCGCAGAGCCCTGCTTGCGTGGCGCCTGGGGCCGCTGGCTGCTGCCCGCCTTCGTGTATTTCTTCAAGCTGATCTACCCCTTTGCGCTCGCCAACCGCGAAAGCTCGCGCGTCGCGGCAGCTGCCGGCGGCGTGGTGCTGGTCGAGCGCGAAGCGCTGCTGCGTGCCGGCGCCTTCGGTGCCTGGCGTGATGCACTCATCGACGATTGCACGCTCGCCT
>JBAUSV010000095.1:0-1557 GCA_049581885.1 Gammaproteobacteria bacterium
CTTTGTGTGGTTCCGTTTCTCCTGGCAAGCAGGAATCCCAATATCCGGGAAGGGTGGACTTTTTTGGCGGGCGCGGTGAAATTGCTGCTGGTGGTCTCCATGGCCCCCGTAATCCTGGGTGGAAAGGAAATCGTCTGTAATGTATATGAGGTGATCCCCGGAATCGGAATCGCGTTCCGCGTGGATGCCCTGGGCATGCTCTTTGCGCTCGTTTCTTCTTCTTTGTGGATCATCACCACCATCTATTCCATAGGCTATATGCGAGGCCTCAATGAGCATGGTCAGACGCGATATTACTGCTTTTTCGCACTGGCCCTTTCGGCCACCCTGGGAGTGGCCTTTGCCGGTAATCTGCTGACCCTGTACCTCTTTTATGAGATGTTGTCGCTGGCGACCTACCCGCTGGTAACCCACCACCAGGATCTTGAGGCTCGAAGTTCGGGAAGGAAATATCTCCTGTATATCGTCGGGACATCCATTGGCCTTCTCCTCCCCGCCATGCTGATTTCCTACGACCTGGCGGGTACCCTGGAGTTCTCAAGGCAGGGGTTTTTGGCGGGAAAGGGATCGGGGACCCTGATCGGCATCCTGCTGATCATGTTCCTCTTCGGTTTTGCAAAGGCCGCGATCATGCCTTTTCACTCCTGGCTTCCCGCTGCCATGGTGGCCCCCACTCCGGTGAGTGCACTTCTGCATGCGGTAGCGGTGGTCAAGGTGGGGGCCTTCAGCATCGTTCGGGTTCTGACGGGGGTGTTCGGAACAAATCTCCTGGGGGGACTCGATTTAGGGCCCGTAATCCTTCTCCTTGCTTCGGCAACCATTCTCGTCGGATCGCTGATTGCCCTTTCACAGGACAACCTGAAAAGGCTCCTGGCCTTTTCAACCATCGCACAGCTCTCCTATATCATCCTGGGCATCGGTTTGCTTTCGCCTAAGGGGATGACGGGCGGCATGGTCCATATCGCCATGCATGCCTTTGGAAAGATCACCCTCTTTTTCTGCGCCGGCGCAATTTTCGTCGCCACCGGCAAAAAGAACGTCAGCGAGATGAAGGGGATCGGCCGGAGAATGCCTCTCACCATGGCCGCCTTTTTCGTCGGGGCGCTCAGTATTATCGGTATTCCGCCGTGCGGAGGCTTTATCAGCAAATGGTATCTTGTCCTGGGTTCCCTGGAGGCGCACCGGATGACGGTGCTGGTAGTCCTTCTCTTCAGTTCACTGCTGAATGCGGCCTACTTCATGCCGGTTGTCTACAAGGCCTTTTTCTGCCCACCGGAGGAATCCATGTTTGAAAGCGGGGTCAGGGAGGCGCCCATCTTTTGTGTGCTTCCTCTTGTCATTACGGCCCTGATCACCCTTGTTCTGTTCTTTTTTCCACAGCCCTTTCTGGATCTTGCTACCATGGCTGTGAACAACATCTTGGGGAGTCAATGATGCACTCGGAGAAAGCGATCGAACATAAGGAAAAAATGGAGTTGTCCCATGAGCCGGTACCTCCGTATCGATTTGTTTTTTTTGTGGCCATTACGGTGGCTTCACTCTACCTCGGAGTGGTTC
>JBAUSV010000096.1:0-1870 GCA_049581885.1 Gammaproteobacteria bacterium
ACGCGCCGTGGCCGCGGTGGGCGATACGCGCGCGCGCGACTGGCTCGCTCGCCTGCTGGTTCTGCCCCTGGACGATGCGGCCCGTCTGCCGGCACCGTTGCGCGACGGCGTGGCACGGTTCTGGCAACTGGCGGCGGCGGCAATGGCCAAGGGCCTGGAAGACACGGCCTTCTATCGCGATTTTTCCCTGCTGGCTCTCAACGAAGTCGGCGGCGATCCGCGCGTCGCCTCGCTCGCGAACGCGGATTTCCACGCGCTCATGGAACACCGCGCGCGCGACTGGCCGGAAGCCCTGACGGCCAGTGCGACGCACGACACCAAGCGCGGCGAAGATGCCCGCCTGCGGCTCGCCCTGCTCGCCGCCCACGCCAACGAATGGCGCAAACAAATCCCGCTATTGAGCGTAGCGGCCGCCACCGTTCGTCCGGCGGGGCTCCACCCGGCGGACGAATACCTGGTGTGGCAGACGCTGCTCGCCGTATGGCCGCAGCCGGGCACCAGATCACCGGATGCCGCGGAGCGGGAATCGTTGAGCGAACGGCTGGAAGCCTACCTGGTCAAGGCGCTGCGCGAAGGCAAGGTGCGGTCGGCCTGGCTCGAACCCGACGCCGATTACGAACAGAAAGTGTGCGCTTACGCAAAGGCTCTGCTCGATCCCGGGCATGGTGCCGAATTCCAGCGCCACTTCCTTCCCCTGGCGGGTGCGGTGGCACGCAGCGGAGCGTTGGCCAGCCTGGTCGCGCTCGCGCTCAAGTGCATGCTGCCCGGCGTTCCCGACATCTATCAGGGCACGGAACTGTGGGATCTGTCGCTGGTGGATCCGGACAACCGCCGGCCGGTCGATTACCCCGCCAGAGTGGCGGCACTGGAAGCCGTAGCCGTGGCCGGGGTTGGCGATGACAGCAACCTGGATCGGCTCACGCAAGACTGGTCGGGCGGACAGATCAAATACTTCATGCTGTCGCGGCTGTTGGCGGTGCGCCGGCGCTTGAGCGAGACCTTTGCCTCGGGAGGTTATCGCCGGCTCGAGGTCACGGGAGAACGCAGCGGAGAGGTGCTGGCCTTCGTGCGCGGCACGGGCCGGGGCCAGGTGGTGGTCGCGGTGGCCCGTGTCCAGCCGGCGCTCGAAACCGGGAACGCGTGCACCTTGTCCGCCGCGGCCTGGGGCGATACCCGGATCGTGGTGGATGCCGCGTGCGCCTGGCACGACGAATTGACCGGCCGTCGATACCCGGGTGGCGAACTCGCCGTCGGAGACCTGCTCGCGCCGTTGCCCGCCGCCGTGCTGACCACCGTTGCCGAAGCCGCAGGCACCTGATGCAGCGCTATACAGACAACCGTGGCGGTGCCGTGTGATGCTTATAATTCCTGACCGCCCGCCGCCAGCGAACAAGGAGAGGGTTGCGCCATGAAGGCTCCCGACGCAGAGAGCTACCGGCCCACCTGGGCGCCGGCCACCAAGGACCTGGTCGGCACCAGTCTCGGTTCCTCGCGCCTGTGGTACACGCTGGCGCAGGGCATCGTCACCGAGGTGTACTACCCACGCATCGACATTCCCCAGATTCGCGACCTGGGGTTCATCGTCGCCGACGACGCGGGCTTCTGGGTGGAGCTGCGCAAGCTCGGTAACTATACGCTGGAGTGTGCCAACGACTGCACGCCCGCGGTGACCCTCATGCACCGACACGAGCGCTTTACCTTCCGCCTGCGCGTGTGTCCCCACCAGAACCGCGACGTGCTGCTCGTCGATTACGAACTGCAGAGCGACGATCCGTCCCTGCGTCCCTACGTGCTGGTCGCTACGCGCCTGGGCGCCGACGGCGACAACAATGCCGGCGCCGCGACGCTGCACCACGGGCGGCGGGTGCTG
>JBAUSV010000097.1:0-3525 GCA_049581885.1 Gammaproteobacteria bacterium
TACCTTTGACTCGGGAGTCGTTTTTTTTGCCGGCTGGCGTCGATTCCATCTGCGTCTTGACAGCAATCGTTTCTCGGTCAGGGGCAATTTGAGTTTCAAGGGTGTCTATACCGGAATCGGCTACGCATTTTGAAGCCGAATGACGCAGATGTGTGCGCCCCTCCCTGTTTGACCCGCTAGACGCATAGTCGACACTCCGGGCCTGGGGTGCATGCCTGCTCCGAGTCGCTCGTGGTGGCCTGTGTCCGCAACACCCCGAATACCGGGATCCGGTTGCCGCCTAAGCGGCGGTCGGTGTTGAACCAATGCCGCTTATCCCGGTCTTACTTGTAACGGTTTGTAATATGGGTTGGCGCAGCAACTTGCGTTAACAAAATTGCCCCTGGTGCATACGAATCTGTAACGTTGGGAGCAGCCCGCCTGATTAGAATATTCTCCAAGGGTCGCTGTTGGCGATCGTTGACTTTAAAGAGGTGGCGTCATGAGTAGTGGAAAACTTGCCGTATTGCTTCTCGTCCCGGCTTTGACCTTTGCGACGGGAGCACTGGCCCGCGGGCACGGCGACCAGAGATCGGATCGTCACGACAGGCAGGTTCATGACCAGCGCGCGTCGGGTTCAGATCATTACAGGTTACGTGCCCGGGCGGTCGAGCAGGACAATGCACAGGACGATCATCGCAGACAACCGCCGGAGAGGCGAATGGATCCGCCCATTGAGCACATTAGAGGCGGGCGCGACGGCGGGGGCTACCATGGCTCGGGCGGCGACCGAGGCGGTGATCGCGGACAGGGTCGTGACCGGGGTGACCGCGGACGCCGTGATGACCGTAACCACTGGCACGGCGAACGCCGTGAATGGCATGGCCAGACATACTGGCATGCCAATATCCGGCTGTTCCCGCGCTACGACTGGGATACATGGCGCGGCGGGCACTGGTACCACGGCTGGTACGGGCAACGTTGGGGCTGGTGGTGGCTTGCGGGCAATGCGTGGTTCTATTACCCGGTTCCGATCTATCCCTATCCCAATCCCTACGTGCCGGGCAGGGTGACTGTGGTGAACACCGAACCGCCGGCACCTGCGGCACCGGCGCAAGCACCGGTGGCGCAGTACTGGTACCACTGCAAGGCACCCGATGGGTATTACCCTTATGTTCCGCATTGCCCGAGCGGCTGGAGCAAGGTGCCGGTGACGCCGCCGGGGGCGTCCCAGTCCGCTAATGCCCCACCGGCGGCTACGCATCAGAAAGGTGAGTGAAGTTGAGCTCGATGGAGTTGTTTGGCGGATTCTCCCGGCACCAGGCATTCCGGTTCGGGGAGGCAGGCGGCTGCGCCAGACAGCGGCGTTGGACCGGCCGGCTTCTCGGCGCAGCCGAATGAAAATTTTCGGTCCAATTATGATCAGGATCAAGGTCGAGCCCGTAGGAATGCCCGAAACTTCTCTTACTTATAGTTCCCGACGCTTTAGCGTCAGGAGTGTCGTGCGATGAATATCAGATTAGCAGTACTACTGCTGCTGCCGGCTATGGCCTTTGCGACCCAGGCACAGGCGCATGGTGACGACAATCAGGATCAGCACTGGAACGGTGAGCAGATCGGGTACGCGCCGGTTTCGTCCCCATACGGTTTGCGCGACCAGGTGATTTATCTGGACAACGGACCGGATCAACGCCCCCCCTCGCGCCGCAAGGAACCTCCCTTGCGCCAACCCGGCAAGTCCGCGGTGCCGACCAATGTGAGCCGCAGTCAGGATCGTTACCGCCCGCCCCCCAGCTGGCATGGAGATCGCCGGGTATGGAATAACCAAGTGTATTGGCGTGCCGACATACGGTTGTTTCCGCGCTATGACTGGACCCTCTGGCGAAGCGGTTATTGGCATCATGGATGGTACAACGGTCTCTGGGCCTGGTGGTGGATCGCGGGCGGCGTGTGGTTCTATTACCCGGCTCCGATCTATCCCTATCCCAACCCCTACGTACCGGGCACGGTAACCGTAGTGAACACCGAACCGACGCCGCCTGCGGCACCGGCGCAGGCGCCGGCGGCGCAGTACTGGTACCACTGCAAGGCGCCCGAGGGGTATTATCCCTACGTCGCGCAGTGCCCGGACGGCTGGACCAAGGTGCCGGCGACACCTGCGCCCGCCCCGTCTCAGCCCGTCGCCGCTCCGCCATCAACTACTCATTAAGGAGTGTACGTCATGGTTAATTCGTTTAAATGGATTGGAATGGCGGCTGCGGCCGGCGCCGGGCTGGGATGCCTGGCGCTCGGCGGTTGTGCCGAGACACCTACGGGGCCCACGGTTGTCGTATGGCCGTCACCCGGTAAACCCTTTGCTGTGTTCCGGGCCGAGGACGTGGCTTGTCGTCAATATGCCGCGAGCGTCATCAATCCTAACGCCACCAACAACACGGCAGTCAAACAGGCCGTGATCGGGACGGCCTTGGGAACCGCTGCCGGGGTATTGATTGGCGATAGCGCCCGCGGAGCCGGGATTGGCGCCGGTGTGGGCCTGCTCGCCGGGTCGGCGGCCGGCTCAAATGCCAGCGAACGCGGCAACTGGAGCACCCAGCGCCAGTACAACATCGCCTACGAGCAGTGCATGTATTCCCAGGGCAACCAGATTCCAGGCGCGCCGCCGGTTCACTATACGCCGCCGCCACCACCTCCCGGTGGAGGTGGCTGATACGGCCAGCAGGCTACATGCGGGGGTTTCGCATGTATGTGTAATCCTCGCAGACCCGAGAGTTTCCCACCGGCTTGCCGTGAACTTTTAGAGGAAAGAATGCACTCTGTTCAGCGGCAGTCTGAACAGCGGCGTTGAGTGCTACCTGGATCTTGTGGTTCAGCTTTTTTTCGTACGATCTGAACCACTGCAAGATAAAGCGTTGAGGAAAATGGACATCATTGGTGGCATGCCTCGCGTCCGGGCAGCTTGCGCATGATCATTCATTAAGGTTGGCCAATCGCGAGCGGTTACCATGTCCAAACCGTTCCGTTTCACCGGATTAACGTCATCTTCCAGTTCTGGCACCGAATCGATCCGGTGGCGCGACGCCTGATCGGGTTGCGCATGGCGCGCAGTCTGGGGCAGGGTGCGCTGGTTGTCGATCTGGCGCTGTATCTCAAGGCACTGGGCTGGAGTGGTTTGGCGATTGGCGGCACGCTGGCCGGCACAGGTTTGATCGCCGCGACGCTGAGCATGGTGGTTGGCATCGCCAGTGATCGTTCGCAGCGGCGCGGGTTTCTCGTCACCGCCGAAGTATTGACTATCGCCTGCGCGTGCGCCGCTCTGGCGACATCCAATCCGTGGGTGCTCGTGCCGGCCATCATGTTCGCCGGGTTCGGACGTGGCGCCAACGGGGCGGCAAGTTTTTTCGGCCCGGCGGAGCAAGCCTGGATGGCGATCGTGGTGCAGCCGGTCGAGCGCGGCTACGTGTACAGTTTGAATCTCGCGGCCGGTTCGGTGGGCATGGCCGTCGGCGCGGCACTCGCCGTGTTACCCGAAGTACTGACGCCCGCCTT
>JBAUSV010000098.1:0-1768 GCA_049581885.1 Gammaproteobacteria bacterium
GCCGTGCGGCACGTGCCTTCGACAGGGCCGCCGCCGCAGCCTGGAACGCCGGATCGTGGGTGCGCGCGGCCTGCCACACCTGCCACAGAGTCGCCGCGTGAGCGGTCGCCCCGAAACCGAGCAGGCAGAACAGCGCCGCCGCGAGACGGACCAGCGTGTATCGTCTGGCAGTATTCCAGGCGTTTATCACGAATGCTGCCAGGAGGCAGAACGCGGGCACCCCGATGACCAGAGGCACGCCGCTCATCGGATGCGCACCCGTTTGCCATTGGCGAAGTCCGAGGTGTCGGAGACGATGACCTGCTGTCCCGGCTTGAGGCCAGAGACGATCTGGATGGCCTGGTCCGAGGCGCGGCCGAACTTCACCTGCACCGGCACCGCCGCATCGCCACCGGAGACCAGTCGGTAGAGGGTCTGGCTGGAATTGGGCTGGCTATAGACCGGGCGCTGAACGTACACGGCGTGCTCGAGGGTGGCGATGTCGATGGTGCCGGACACCGAGAGGTTGGGGCGTGCGCCGGCCGGCATCTCGCCGGGCAGTGCGACGTCCACGTCCACGCTGCCGTTGGAGACCGAGGGGGCCACGCGTGCCACGCTGCCCTTTAGCGTGGTGTTGGAGCCGACATTCAGTTCCACCGAAACCGATTGGCCGACGGCGAGTTCGCCGGCCTCGCTCGGCGGCACTTGCAGTACGGCCTTGAGTTTCTTCAGGCTGGCGATGCGGGCAATGTTGCCGCCCAGCGACAGCGTCTGCCCGTTCTGTACCGGCACGCTTTGCACCACACCGTCGATCCCGGCGGTGACCTTGAGGGCATCAACCTCGGACTGCTTTTCGTCGAGCGAGGCCTGCATGGCGTCCAGCTTTGCCTGCTGGGCCTGAAGCTGCGCCTTCATGTTGTTGCGGAACGAGGCGATGCGTTGTTTGGTGAGTTTGACCTGTTGCACATCATTGTCGGCGTCGAGCTGCGATCGTTGGTAGTCGAGCTGCGCCACGACGTGCTCGGCGACGAGCTGCTTCTGTGCCTTGGCCTTGAGCCGGGCGCTCTCGGCATTGGCCTGGGCGGTGGACAGCGTGGACTGCAGGTCGAGCAACTGGTTCTGGAGCTGCGCGCGTAGCGAGACGAGCGTTGCCTGCGCGTTGGCCAGATCGGACTTGGCCGCGACGACTTCGGATTTGAGCTTCGGATTGGCGAGTACCGCCAGCACGCTGTCGGTCTTGACGTGATCGCCGGGCTGCACCTTGACGTCTTCCACTACGCCCGGGGAGCTGGCCGTGACCCAGCGCCGCACTTCGGGCTTGAGCGTGCCGGGGGCCTGCACGCGCACGTCCAGCCGCCCGGATTGCACCGTGGCGATCAGCAGGTCGGAGCGCGAAACCGCGGCGCCGGTGGGAATGATGAAATAGACGAGCAGCGCTGCCGCTATGGCGCCGACAATGCCGGAGCCGATGATGATGCGTCGTCGCTGTTTGCGGCGGCGCTGGACGGCGGCGGGGATCTTGATGTCAGGCATGACTGGGTTCCTTTTTTCCTCGTCAGAGCGAATCGATAGATGGGACTTACTGCCTCAATGCCGCGGAGGGCACGGTGCGGCTGGCGCGCCAGGCGGGCAGCCAGCTCGCAGCCAGGGTGGCGAGGCAGAGTACGGCGGCGACCACGATCATGCTGACTGGGTCGAACGGGGAGATGCCGTAGAAGGCGGAGGCGAAGGCGACGCCGATGGCGGCCAGGCCCGCGAGGCCGATGGCCAGTCCGAACACGAGCAGCCG
>JBAUSV010000099.1:0-21218 GCA_049581885.1 Gammaproteobacteria bacterium
AATCAGGCCAAAGTGCTCGTTGCGCAGCCTTCCAGCACCCCGCGGCTGGCGCCGCGCACGATCCCGGCACAAAACGCCTACCTCATGACCAGCATGCTGCACAGCGTGATCACCCATGGTACCGGCCAGGCTGCACGCAGTCTCGGCCGCGATGATCTGGCCGGCAAGACCGGCACCACCAACGATTTCTCCAATGCTTGGTTCGACGGCTTCGGACCCCGTCTGGTAGCCGTCACCTGGGTCGGCTACGATCAGCCGCATTCGCTGGGCTACGGCGAAACGGGGGCCCGTGCGGCCCTGCCCATGTGGATCGATTTCATGGGTGCCGCCCTGAAAGGGGTACCCGAAGCGCCTGCCTCCATGCCGCCGAACCTCGTCACCGTGCGCATCGATTCCAAAACCGGGTTGCGATGCAATGCCGACGATCCCAACGCCATCTGGGAAACTTTCCGTAGCGGCAACCTGCCACCGCTAAATCAGACCCAGCAGGCGCCGAGCCTGTATGGAGGTGGTGGCGGAACAGGCGGCGGCCCATGAAGCCGGAACATGCGCGGCAACTGCTGGCGCAGGAGGCTGCACGCATCCTCTCCGAGGAAGGCCGGCACGATTTCCTGAGCGCCAAGCACAAGGCCGCCGCTCATTTGGGACTCGCCCACAAGCACCTGCCGACGAACCGTGAAATAGAGACGGCGCTGATCGCGCATCAACGCCTGTTCGAGGCGCCCGCGCAAAGCCACCGTCTGCATCGCCTGCGAATCACGGCACTGGCAGCCATGACCCGACTCGAAGGCATGGAGACAAGAGTCGCCGGCGCCGCCCTCGGTGAGGTGGCAACCGCCCACTCTGTTGTCGAACTGCATGTATTCGCGGAGCCGCCGGAACGGGTAATGTTCTGCCTAGCCGATCAAGGGCTGACGTACCGTGAGAGCGTGCGCCGCCATGCTTGGCGCAACGGACGTACCCGCACCCTCCCCGTTTTCGAATTCAGTCTCGGGAACCAGGCCGTGGAAGCCACGGTATTCAATCTTGACGACATCCGCGAGGCGCCCATCAACCCCGTGGACGGTCAACCCATGCATCGGCTCGGGCTAGCGGCGCTGGAAGCTCTCATCAAGGAAAACCCACACCTCACGCACACACCACCGGCTGCATAAACACAGGCACCCCAAGTAACAGACAACTCTCGCAAAGGCGCAAAGCAATAATGCGCGGAAAAACAGACCCCCGATGCAATGCCTGCACCTCTTCGAATTATCGCTGGACTCTGTCAGTACTCAAGTGCTGACAGAGTGCCGACACTCCCGGGATTCCGATCACATAGGAAGCCAACCCAACTTGGAGCCTTAGCCTCTTTGCGAGAGGCAATCCGGATTTCTCGGGGCCCTTGCTTTATCTCTTGTTGATCGGTACGAATTCGCGCTTGTCGGCGCCGGTGTAGAGCTGGCGCGGGCGTCCGATGCGCATGCGTGGGTCGGACACCATTTCCTGCCAGTGCGCGACCCAGCCCACCGAGCGGGCGATGGCGAACATGACCGTGAACATGTCGGTGGGAATGCCCAGCGCCTTGTAGATGATGCCGGAATAGAAATCGACATTGGGATAAAGCTTGTGCGAGACGAAATAATCGTCCTTGAGCGCGATCTCCTCGAGCTTGAGCGCGAGATCCAGCAGGGGCTCCTGGCGCCCGCCCAGGCT
Source organism: Gammaproteobacteria bacterium (assembly GCA_049581885.1). Lineage (GTDB taxonomy): Bacteria > Pseudomonadota > Gammaproteobacteria > JAKDMP01 > JAKDMP01 > JBAUSV01. Next base: position 1,696 of record JBAUSV010000099.1, read on the forward strand.
TTCCAGCACCTGGTAGGTCATGGAGCGGATGATCTTGGCCCGCGGGTCGTAATTCTTGTACACGCGGTGACCGAAACCCATCAGGCGGAAAGGATCGTTCTTGTCCTTGGCGCGGGCCACGAACTTGTCGATGTTCTCCACCGAGCCGATTTCGTTGAGCATCTTGAGCACGGCCTCGTTGGCCCCGCCATGCGCCGGCCCCCACAGGCAGGCGATGCCGGCGGAAATCGCCGCGTACGGGTTGGTGCCCGAACTGCCGGCGAGACGCACGGTGGAAGTGCTGGCGTTCTGTTCGTGATCGGCGTGCAGGATGAACAGCAGGTTCAGCGCCTTGGCGGCCACCGGGTTCACTTCGTACGGTTCGCTAGGTACCGCAAACAGCATATGCAGGAGGTTCTCAGCATAGCCGAGCTCGTTGCGCGGGTACATGAAGCGCTGACCGACCATATGTTTGTAAGCCGCGGCGGCCACCGTCGGCATCTTGGCGATCACGCGCTTGGCGAACAGGTCGCGGTCGTCGGGATCGTGGATGTTGGTCGTCTCGTAATAAAAGGCGGAAAGCGACGCCACCACGGCGGTCATCATCGCCATGGGGTGGGCGTTGGGATGGAACCCTTTGAAAAAGCGCAGCACGTACTCGTTGAGCAGCGTATGGTAGCGAATCTCCTTCTCGAAATCACCCAGTTCCGCGGCGTTCGGCAATTCGCCGTTCAGCAGCAGGTAGGCAACTTCCAGGAAATTGCAGTTCTCGGCCAGCGCCTCGATCGGGTAGCCACGAAACAGCAATACGCCATTCTCGCCGTCAATATAAGTAATTGCGCTTTCGCAGCTTGCGGTGGACACAAAGCCGGGATCGAAGGTGAAAACACCCTGGCCGCGGTAGAGACCGTTGATGTCGAGTGCCGGAGGACCCAACGTTGGCCGACGCACTTCTAGCTCGGTCCGGGTACCGTCCGGCGCACTTAAATCATACTGGGGCGAATGCTCCGACATCACGAATCTCCTTGCTATTTACGTGCGCACTGCACACTTCCGGTGCCGCACCACGACACTTTGACGAAACGGTCAGGGCACCGTTTCAGCTCCCGCCACGCGCATGGGGCGATTACCCGGAACCGATCGAATCAGCTCGCGGGCGCACCGTACTTGCGGCGGAACTTGTCTACACGTCCGGCCGTATCGACAATTTTCTGCTTGCCGGTATAAAACGGGTGGCACGCCGAGCACACCTCGACATGCAGCCCCTCGCTCAGCGTTGAACGCAGCTTGAAGGTGTTGCCGCAGCTGCACGCCACGTCAATCTCGTTATACTCGGGATGAATGCCTTCTTTCATGGTTTCAAAACAGGCTGGAAAGCCGGGTATTCTACCAGTAAGCCCCAGCCCGAAGCGAATGGCAGCCCATCGGCATAGCTCGGCCAGGCGGACTCGGACATGCGGGTGGAAAGCGCAGCAAGCGAAATCGGCTTGACCAGGGCCGGAGCACAGAAGACAGGATGGCTTTTCAGCAGCCTGCTAGTTAGCGTTCAAATTCAGAGTTTCACTCATCAAATCCCGCTAACTGCCTATCAGTCCAATAGAAATCGGATTCTTCCACAACCCCTGTGGATAACTTTGTGGATGAATGGAAGAAATCGAATCCGTAAACGGTTCTCGATGCTCCCGACTTCGGATTGATGCATTTTTGAGCACATAAAAAATATCTAATATATTCAAAAAGTTGAAGATTTACTTCCGATATTTTGCTGCGTTGGATATCACCTTGGGCGCAAATTCGAAGCGCTAATTCAAGCGCGGTGCATAACCCTTTGTTTTTGCACCATCGCTACTCTTCAAGCCGGCAAAAAACGCGCCTGCAAATCGTTGAGATAGCGCAGTCCCCGGGTACTCGGCCAGACCCGCTCCCCGTCCATTTCCAGCAATCCGTCGGCGACCGCCTCCGTGACCGGTCCAATCACCTTCCCGCGGGACAGTCCGGTACGCGCTTCGAAGGTCGGCCAATCGAAGCCATGGATGCAACGCAGCGCATTCAATGCGTATTCGAATGGCCGCTCGCAAGGCGCCACCTCGTTCAAACTGACCGCCTCGGGCGTTCCCGCCAGGCGCAGCCAGCGCGCGGGCGAATGGATACGCTCGCTGCGCCAGATTCGGTCGCCGCAGCTGCGCTTACCGTGGGCGCCGGGTCCCACGCCCAGATAATCGCCGTACCCCCAATAATTCTCGTTGTGCCGGCAACGCGCGCCGCCGCGCGCATAGGCCGATACCTCATAGCGCTCGAAGCCGGCCTTGGCCAACCGCTCGCGTCCGTCCGCTTCCATATTCAGCATGTCGCCTTCCGGCGGCAATCGGGGAGGACGGCGGTGAAAGGCCGTGCCCGGCTCCAGAGTGAGCTCGTACCAGGACAGATGTGGCGGTTCGTAAGCGATGGCCTGCTCCAGGTCTTCGAGTGCCGAAGCAATCGTCTGTCCCGGTAGACCGTACATGAGATCCAGATTGAAATTGCCGATCCCCGCAGCGGCCAGTTCCGCAATCGCCTGCCCAGTCTCCGCGGTCGAATGAATGCGGCCGATGCGCCGCAACAGGGCATCGTTGAAGCTTTGCGCACCCAGCGAAATCCGATTGATTCCAGCCGCAGCATACTCGGCAAAGCGCCCGCGTTCGACCGTGCCGGGGTTGGCTTCGAGCGTAATCTCGGCCTCGATAGACAGACCGGTACGCTGGCGGATGCCCGCGATCAGATTCTCCAGCACCGTGGCCGGCAACAGGCTCGGCGTACCGCCGCCGAAAAACAGAGTGACAGGCGCCGCCTTCAGCGGCCGCTCCGCCAACTCGAAGTCCAGATCGCGCAGCAGCGCCGTCAGGTAATCCGTGAATGGTGCGTTAGCCGGCGCCACATGGGAATTGAAATCACAATACGGACACTTGCGCACACACCAAGGCACATGAACGTAAATCGCCGTCGGTACGCGGATCGGCGCATTCACGGAGCCAAGCCCTGACATGGCCTCACTCAGAGCCACGGAGTCGTGCGCCTGCAAGGCGCATTCGCGAAATCGTAGTCACTACCACAACGAGCGGGCGCAACACCGCGGGTGCATGACTCCATGGCTCCCTGCGGGGGTGTCTGTGCCGTACCGTCAGCGGCGTTGCGTAGACTTGAAAGGGAATTACCATTCCGGCGTCCACGCGCCTTGCAGTCAATCCGGCGCAGAAACACTGAGCGAGGTTTTATCAGGCCTTGGCTCCGTATAATGAAACGTTCAATTCGCGCCGACTGATGACTCATGCTGCTAGATTCCGGCCCACGCACAGTGGTTCAACGCCAAGACTATACCCCGCCACCTTATCTTATCGACACCACATCCCTGTGTTTTTCACTGGGAGAGAAGGCAACCGAGGTGACCGCACGACTAGCGTTACGGCGCAATCCGGCGGCCGAGGCGGTAGACCCTCTGATCCTCGACGGCATAGAGCTGGAGCTGCTGGACATCCGGATCGATGCAGCCCCACTCGCCCCCGAGCGTTACCAGACCGGCGAGCATGGGCTGGTGATCCATGCGCCGCCCGAAAAATTCGAACTGACCACGCAAGTACGCATTCACCCCGAGACCAACGCTGCGCTGTCGGGACTGTACAAATCCTCCGGCAACTTCTGTACTCAATGCGAGGCGGAAGGGTTTCGCCGCATCACCTACTATCTCGACCGCCCTGACGTGCTGGCGCGCTTCGACGTGCGTATCGAAGCCGACCGTGCGCGATACCCGGTGCTGCTCTCGAACGGCAACCGCCAGTCCAGCGGCGAGATGGACGGTGGCCGTCACTACGCCGAATGGCACGACCCTTTCCCCAAGCCGTCCTACCTGTTCGCTCTGGTGGCCGGAGATCTGGCCTGCCTGGAAGGTGAACACCGTACCGCTTCCGGACGCACAGTTCCGCTCAGACTCTACGTCGAAGCGCACAACCGGGAGCGCGCGCATCACGCCCTCGCCTCGCTCCAACGTGCCATGACCTGGGATGAGCAATGCTACGGACGCGAATACGATCTCGACACCTTCATGATAGTGGCGGTCGATGACTTCAACATGGGAGCAATGGAGAACAAGGGACTCAACATCTTCAACTCCAAATACGTGCTCGCCGACCCCGATATCGCCACCGATCAGGACTACGCGAGCATCGAGGCCGTCATTGGCCATGAATACTTTCACAACTGGACCGGCGACCGCGTCACCTGCCGCGACTGGTTCCAGCTCTCGCTCAAGGAAGGCCTCACGGTGTTTCGCGAACAGAGTTTCTCCGCGGAGATGACCTCTTCCTCGCTCAAACGCATTGAGGAAGTCCGCTTCCTGCGCCAGTTCCAGTTCGCCGAGGACGCTGGCCCCATCGCCCATCCCGTGCGCCCCGACCAGTACATCGAAATCAACAACTTCTATACCGCCACCGTTTACGAAAAGGGTGCAGAAGTGGTGCGCATGTACCGTACCCTGCTCGGCTCAGACGGCTTCCGCAAGGGTATGGATCTCTACTTCGAGCGCCACGACGGACAGGCCGTCACCACCGATGACTTCCTCGCCGCCATGGCCGACGCCAACGGTGCCGACCTGAGTCAGTTCGCACGATGGTACAGCGTGGCCGGCACCCCCTGCTTACGGGTCCGCGGCCACTACGACGCCGAGCACCACACCTACACCCTCGAACTCGGACAGATTCACGGCGACAGCCCGGGGCAGCCTGCCGGCACCAAGCCCACACTGTTGATCCCAGTCGCAATCAGTCTGCTCGATGCCGACGGCAATGCCATGCCACTTACGCTCAAGGGCAAAACGGAATCGGCGACTGTCACCGAACGCACACTGTGGTTGCGCGAAAGCCGCGAAACGTTCGTTCTTACCGGCATCTCCGCCCCGCCTGTGCCCTCGCTGTTGCGCGGATTCTCGGCACCGGTCAAACTCGAATTCGATTATAGCGACGAGGAACTGGCCTTCCTGATCCGTCATGACAGCGACGCATTCTGCCGCTGGGACAATCTGCAAACCCTGATCGCGCGCACTGTGGCGCGCCACATCGAGCGGGGCGAACCCGACGCAGCCTCCATTCAACGGCTGAGTGCCGCGCTCGCCAGCCTGCTCGATCAATCCGACGCGGACCCGGCGCTGGTGGCTGAAATGCTGACCCTGCCCAGCGAGGCGAGTCTCGCCCTTGCCTACGATGAAGTCAACGTAGAAGCACTGCACACGGCGCATGAATACCTGCGCACAGCACTGGCCGGGGCACTGGAAGATCGGCTGATCACAGCCTTTGAACAGACCCGCAGCACCGAACCCTACCATTATGATCCGGCCCTGACCGGTCGACGGCGGCTGCACAACGCGGCGCTCGATCTGCTGGGCGCACTGCACGTGCCACAACATCTGGTGCGCGCCGAAAAACAGTTCGATGCCGCCGACAACATGACCGATCGTCTGGCCGCCCTGCATAGTCTCAGCGAACAGGACGGCCCCGAGGCCAAGGCCGCAAACCGAAGTTTCCGTGAGCGATATGATACCCACCCGCTGGTGCTCGACAAGTGGTTCGCGCTGCACGCCACACGCGGCGGCGAAGATTCCGTGGAACGCGTGCGGAATCTCATGACCGACCCGGTGTTCACGTTGAAAAATCCGAACCGGGTACGCGCCCTGCTCGGTGCCTTCGCCCAGCACAACCACGCCGGATTCCATCGCGCCGACGGCGCCGGCTATCGTTTCATTGCCGATCAGGTGCTTGCCATCGACGCCTTCAACCCGCAGGTGGCAGCGCGGCTGGTCAAATGCTTCGCGCGCTGGCGGCGCTACGACTCCGCCCGGCAGGAGAAGATCCGCACCGAACTGGAGCGTATGCTTGCAGCAGAATCCCTGTCGACCGATGTGTATGAAATCGTCCAGCGGGCACTGACCTGAACCGCACGGGGTGAAACATGAAAGACCTGATTGAACCCCTCCTGACGGCCGCGCTAGACCGCCTTGGCATCGCCTCCGATCAACGCGGCGCCGTCGTTGTCGAGCGTGCCCGCGGCAGCGGTCACGGCGACTTTGCGAGCAACGCCGCCCTGGTGCTAGCGCGTGCCGCCGCTACCCGGCCGCGCGAGCTGGCCGAACGCCTCGTCGCCGCACTGCCCGATTCTCCGCTGATAGAGCGCTGCGAAATCGCCGGACCCGGCTTTATAAATTTCTTCTTCACTCCCGCGGCCTATCACCAGCAGTTGCATATCCTGCTCGAAGCCGGCGAGGCCTGGGGCCGTCAATCCACGGCCAATGATCGGCGCATTCTCGTCGAGTTCGTCTCGGCCAACCCCACCGGACCGCTGCATGTCGGACACGGCCGCGGTGCAGCCTACGGCGACAGCCTGGCGCGCATTCTTGCCGCCACCGGATATCGTGTGGAACGCGAATACTACGTTAATGACGCCGGACGCCAAGCCGATATCCTGGCCGTCAGTGTGTGGCTTGCAGCACTGACCGCCGCCGGAGAAAAACCCGTTGTACCGAGCGCCGCCTATCCCGGCGACTACATCGCCCGCACTGCCGCCGCATTGCCTCCCGAGCTGAGTGCGCGCCTTCACCGTCCCTGGGCGGAGGTGGCGAACGCGCTGCCGCCCGATGCCCCCGAAGGCGACAAGGAGGCCCACATCGATGCACTCATCGGGCACGCCAAAACACTGCTCGGCGAAGACTACCCACGTCTTAGGGGTGTTGCACTCGCCACCCAGACGACCGCCATTCGCGACACGCTGGAACGCTTTCATGTCGGTTTCGACCGCTGGTTCTCGGAAGCCAGCCTGGAAGCAAGCGGCGAAATCGCCCATGCGCTGAAGCAACTGAGCGAACGCGGCCACACCTACGAATCCGAAGGCGCCGTGTGGCTGCGCACCTCGGCTCTGGGTGACGAAAAGGATCGGGTGCTCAAGCGCAGCGACGGTTCGACCACCTACTTTGCAAGCGATGTCGCCTACCACCTGGACAAACTGGAACGCGGCTACGACCTGCTGCTCGACGTGTGGGGCGCAGACCACCACGGCTACGTCGCCCGGGTAGCCGCCGCCATAGAAGCGCTCACCGGGCGTGGTGACGCCTTCGAGGCCCGCCTGATTCAGTTCGTTACGCTCTCATCCGGGCGCATGGGCAAGCGCAGTGGCAACTTCGTCACGCTCGACGATCTAATCGGCGAAGCCGGCACCGATGCCACGCGCTTTTTCTATCTCTCGCGCTCCAACGACCAGCATCTGGAATTTGATGTCGAGCTGGCCCGATCGCACAGCAACGACAACCCCATGTATTACATCCAATATGCGCATGCTCGTATCGCAAGTGTCTTTCGCCAGCTCGAGGAAAAGGGGCTGAGCTGGGAGCCCGCGGCCGGAGCCGACGCACTGGCGCCGCTGACGGCTCCGAGCGAATTCACGCTCATCCTGCAGCTCTCGCGCCTGCCCGAGGTGATCGCGGCCGCCGCCACCGAGCGAGCGCCGCATCTGCTTGTCCACTACCTAGGCGAATTGGCGCAGGCGTTCCATGTCTGGTACAACAGTAGTACCTTTCTGGTAGATGAGGGCACCGTGCGCAATGCCCGTCTGTCCCTGGCCCAGGCCTGTCGGCAAACGATCACCGCAGGACTCGACCTGCTCGGCGTCAGCGCACCGGAGCGGATGTGAAGCCGGACCTGAAAAACCCGCAACAGAGCGAGCGGCGGCGCGGTGGTGGCGTGCTGTGGTTCATTGCCGGCGGCGTGGTGGCCGTGATCGTGATTGTCGCCTTTCCCGGCATCAAGCACGTGCTGCATCATGCGGAAAAAACCACCCTGGAACATGCCAGCGCACTCAAGAACAAACTGGGCAAGACTCACCCCGGCAAGGCGGCTACGAGCAGCGGTCCGCATTTCGATTTTTACCAGTTGCTGAAGCATCCAACACAGATTCTCACCTCCGGCGAAAGCCGCGAGATCGCTACGCCGCCCGCCAACCAACCGGTAGCGCAGGCCGGCAGCTACATTCTTCAGGTCGCCTCGTTCCGCGACGCCAAGGCGGCCAATGCCCTGAAGGCACAACTGGCCCTGTGGGGCATCCAGGCTAGTGTACAGGCCGTAAACGTGCAGGATGAAACCTGGCATCGGGTCAATATCGGCCCGCTCAGCGATCTGCGCAAATTGAACGCTGTACGCGACCAATTGGCCAGGCATCAGTTGCATGCACTCGTGATCCAAGCAGGCACATGAAGGGCACTCTAAAGTTTGTGTTTTTGCTTGCCGCCCTGCTCGCGCTGCAGGTCTGCGCTGACGCGCAGGCGCTAACGCTCACCTCCTACGCTTTTTCCAATCACGCTGCACTGCCCACCCGCTTTACCTGCAAGGGCGCGGGCATTTCACCGCCTCTGGCCTGGCACGGGGCGCCCCACGGCACCCGCGGCTATGCGCTGACCCTCACCGACCCCGATGCGCCCGATCCAGCGCACCCTCCGACGCATACTTTCGTGCACTGGGTCGTGGCTTACCTGCCCGCCAGCATTCACGCACTGGCTCCATCGCAAAGCACGTCACTGCCGAATAGCAGCCGTGAAGGCGTGAACAGCACCGGGCATTCCGGCTACACACCGCCCTGTCCACCAGCCGGACGCCACCATTACATCTTCACGCTCTATGCTCTGGACACCGCGTCCCAACTCGCACCGACGAATGCGAACCGGACCGAAGTCCTCAAGGCCATCGCCGCGCACGTCATCGCACAAACACGATTGATCGGCACCTACCAGCACCCGAATTGAAACCAATCCTGCGCCTTGCCTGCCTGACGCTGTGCCTGCTGCTGGCAGGCAAGGCAATGGCTACCGGCACGCCACAAGGAGAACCCGCCAAGCTCAAGAAACTGCGCCAGGAGATCGCTCAGTTGCAGGCACAGGAAACCCACGAGCTGCAGCGCAAACATGCGATTCAGGCCGAACTCGCCGCACTGGAAAAAAAGATTGGCACTACCAGCCGCCAACTGCAAACACTGGCCGCGCGAGCTCATAACTTGAGCGTACGTGAAAAGACCTTACAGGGCAAAAGTGTCGCGGTAAAGGCTACAGCCAACAGTGCGCGTCGGCAACTTTCCAGTGCGCTGCGCGCCGCGTTCATGCTCGGTCGGGAACCTCGACTCAAACTTGCACTGAACGGCGACGATCCGGCAACCATTGCCCGCCTGCTCGGCTATTACGGCTACTATTCCAGGGCGCGCGCGGCGCACCTGCTCACGCTCACCGCCACCATCAAGCACTACCAAACACTGCAGGACGAACTGGCCGCAACCGCCAACGATCTGCAACAGACAGCGAGCGACCAACGAACAGCCTTGGCCGAGCTCGAGAAAACCCGACACTCCCGACAATCGCTGATAAGCCGGATCAACCACGATATTGCAGACAAGCGCACGCGCGCAAAACAGCTGGAACATGACGCGGCGCGACTGGAAAAACTCGTCAATTCGGTAAATCGGGATCTTGCCGACGTACCCTCGAAACTGCTTGACCGTGTCGACTTCGCCAAGTTGCGCGGACGCCTGCCGTGGCCCGTGACCGGGCACATACTAAATCGTTTCGGTGATGCCCGCGCCGAAGGCGATCTGACATGGGAAGCGATCCGCATCGCCGCGCCAGCCGGTACCGACATCCATGCCATTGCCTACGGCCGCGTGGCCTACGCGGGTTGGCTGCCATACTATGGGCTCGTGCTGATCGTCGACCATGGTGCCGGTTATCTCACCGTCTATGGCCATAACCAGAACGTATATAAACAGGTAGGCGATTGGGTGCAGGCCGGAGAAATCGTCGCCACGGTGGGCACCAGCGGCGGGCAAAATAGACCACTATTGTATTTTCAGATTCGCCATCACGGCAAGGCACTCGATCCCGCACGCTGGTGCGCAAAAAATCCCTCTGCACACTAGCAAACAATTGAGCCGCCTCAATCACCACGAAGTACTTTATCTGCCTCCAGTTCTGCCTGTTTAATCAAATGCCGCAGCGCACGCCGCCCGCGCAACCGGAGCCGTATCCGATAGAGTCCAACAGCCCATGCCGAAAAATGTTTTTTGGCAAACAGCATTTCATTGAAGTAATAGAGCTTGTTGAAAAACAACACATTACCGCCTACGCCATGCCCCCCACTGTCGGAACGGTGATGAAAAACGGCTGCCGCAGCACAAAATTTTATTTTGTATCCGCCGGCAATGATACGCAGGGCATAATCGGTCTCTTCGCGTACCGCTACCCCCGAATAACGTTCATCAAAAAAACCTATATCCCGCACAACCTTTCCGCTTACGGAAAAGTTGCATCCAGTTAGGTTGTTCGTTATGCCATCATGCGGGCAGTTGTCTCCCCCACGAAAACGAATCCACCGATTCAACCAGGCTGGATTCGAGTGCTCTACGCTGTTGGACTCGGTAACGCGTCCCTGAACGGCGCCAAATCCCGCTTCGTAAGCCTCAAAATGACGCGTGAGGAAATCCGATCCGAAACTGGTATCGTCATCTATAAAAACCAATACGGCACCATTCGCTGCACGCAAGCCGGCATTTCTGGCTGCCGTTACACTCGGCCGTTCGAGTTCTACAAGACGTATTTTTTTTGCATTGGCGCGAAGAAAATTTTGTGTGGCCGTCTCATGTTGCGGCGTTTGATCAACCACAATGATTTCATAATCGTCCCGGTTTTGCGCAAGGGCGCAACGCAGTGTGTTCACCAGCAATTCTTCCCGCTTGTAAGTCGGAATGATCAAACTGACGGAAATTTCATGCGCCTCGCCCATTTCCGGTTATACCTGGGGCCAAGGGAGGTCATGCGCATGCGCATTGAGGCTGGCAGCAAGGCCCAGCAACTCCACCTCGTCATGCAGGATGACGTAGGCCGGAATGGCTTCGACATAACCGCTCATGCGGCCCTTGGCCTCGAAGGCATCACGAAAGCCGGAGGCGCGAAACGCTTCCCGATACCGCGGCACGATGCCGCCCGCGACATACACCCCGCCGAAGGCCCCGTAGGACAAGGCCAGATCGCCCGCCACCGCTCCCAGGAATCGGAAGAACTGGCTCAGTGCCTCGGCGGCAATGGCATCGCCGCCTCCCAGCGCCGCCTTGCCGATCGCGGCGGCATCGGACGCTCCAATGTCCTTGCCTTCGATCTCGCCGAGCGCACGGTACAGGTTTTCCAAGCCCTGGCCGGATATTGCACGCTCGGCCGATACATGTCCGAAACGCCGACGCATGCGTTCGATGATCGCGGCCTGGCGTTCGTCGGCCGCCGCCAGGTTGGCGTGCCCGCCCTCGGTCACCAGTACCCGGCCGCCCCGGCCATCGGCACCAGGAACGATACCGCCCACACCCAGGCCGGTTCCGGGGCCTAGTATCGCCACGGGCGCATCGGGTTCCGCCCGGTCGCCGCCCGCCTGTTCCAGGTCGTCCCCGGCCAGCGCGGGGATACCCAGTGCCACGGCCGAAAAATCGTTCACTACCCGGCAATGCTCCAGGGAAAAGCGTTTCGCCAGCTGGTCGGCATCGATCGTCCAGCCCCGGTTGGTGAGCCGAACCTTGCCGCCCCGCACAGGGCCGGCCACCGCAAAGGCTGCGGCCTCGGGCCGTCCGCCCTGCTTGTCCAGGTACGTCTCGACGATCTCCTCCAGCGCATCGAATTCCTCGTTGCGCCAGGTTTGCATATGCGTCCAGCACATGCCCTCGTCCACCAGGGCCAGGCGAGTGTTGGTGCCGCCGATATCTCCGATCAGTCGTGTCATCGTTGCATGGCTCCCTGCACCGTCACCTGATCCTCGAGCTGCTTCAGGAATCTCTCGCTCCAGTTTAAAATATCGTCCTTGCGTACCGTTCTCATGAGTTCCCGCCAACGTCGGCGCCGCTCCTCCAGCGGCATGGCCAGCGCGACCGCGATCGCATCGCCCGTACTTTCCACATCGTAGGGGTTGACCAGCAGCGCCGCTTTGAGCTGGCGTGCCGCACCGGCGAGTTCCGAGAGCACCAGCACGCCCGGATCCTCGGGGTTCTGAGCAGCCACATATTCTTTGGCCACCAGATTCATGCCGTCTCGCAAGGGCGTGACCAAGCCCACTCGCGCGGCGGAGAAGAAGGCAAGCAAGGTCGGGCGCCGTATGTGTTGGCTCATATAACGAATCGGCATCCAGTCGAAGCGTGCATGGTTGCCGATGATCTCGCCCGCGACCTGATCGAGCCGATGGCGCATGTCCTGGTATTCGGGCACGTCGGAACGCGATGGTTCAGCCACTTGCAGATACACAATATCGCCATGCAACTCGGGATGCGTATCCAGCAGGTGCCCATAAGCGTAGAAGCGCTCGATCAGTCCCTTCGAATAATCCAGCCGGTCGGCACCGACAATCAACCGCCGCCCGGACAGGCTCTCTTTGAGCGCCCTCACTTGGCGTGAGTTGCGCCCACGACGAACCTGGTCGACGATTTCGCCGACATCCACGCCGACCGGGAAGACACCGGTGGCCGTCTGATGCTCGCCGAGCCGAAACCCTTTTTTACGATCAGGCCGCGCCCCGATATCGCGCGTCACAGCATCGAGCAACGCGTACTGATCAAGATCGGTCTGGAATCCCAGCAAATCGTACGCCGCCAGCCACTCCAGAAACTGGCGACGAATGGGTAGGCAGCGCAGTATATTCTGGGACGGAAACGGCGTGTGAAGAAAAAATCCGATGGGTCCGCGAAAGCCGCGTGCGCGCACCTCGGCCGCTATAGGTACCAGGTGATAGTCATGCACCCAGAGCGTGTCACCTGGCCGAAGGAGACTCATCAGCTGATCGGCGAACCAGGCATTGGTGCGCCGGTAGGCTTCTTCATACCGGCGCCTATAGGAGACCAGCACTAGGCGGTCGTGCAGCAACGGCCACAACACCCGGTTCGAAAACCCCAGGTAGTAATCGGCATGATCGGCTGAACTCAGCGCTGTAGTGACATACTCCACATTGCCGTTGTAGCGGTGATTCAAATGCTTGGGACGACCCGCAACCACGCGCCCGTCCCAGCCGAACCAGAGTCCGCCGCGGGCTTCAAGCGCCGAATTGACGGCGACCGACAGGCCACCCGGAGCCGCACGCCCCGCCCGCGGCACCGCCACCCGATTGGAAATGACGACCAGCCGCGCTGCGGATTCACTCATCGCTCGCCTCCAAGGCCATGGACAACCAGGCGCGTACGGCGTCAGGCGCGGGCAAGCGCCATGGCGCGCAACTCTCGCCCACGCCCACCTTGATCGCCGCACCGCCGCAGCGCAGGGCGGTGGCAAACCCCGCCTCGTCGGTCACATCATCGCCTAGCATCAGCGGCCGGCGACCGGTAAACGGCGAAGTGTGCAGGAACGCTTCAAGCGCCGCGCCCTTGTCGACGCCCGCAGGCCGCACCTCGCACACGCTTTTGCCCATTATTACTTCCAATGTACCTGAAGATGCCCGTGCCAGTTCGGCAAGCAGCGCATTCACCTGTTCTCCCGCTTCGGGAACCGCACGATAATGCACGGCCAGCGTTGAACCCTTGTCTTCTACGACCAAATCCGGCCAGACGCCGGCCAGTTCCTCCACCCGGCCTCGCACCGCTTCCAGAGCCGGTACAAACTGTTCCCTCAGAGACTGATTCGGTCTCAACCGCCACTGCGCGCCATGTTGCCCCGCCGCCGGCAGGCTCAGGCCCAGGTGACGGTCCAGGTTGGACAGCGAACGGCCGGTGACCACGGCCAGTGCGCCCTTGAAATATGCTGCGAGCCCCTGCAACAGTGCCGGCAACTCGCGCGGCACAATGATGCCTTCCGGCGTGGGTGCCAGATCCACGAGCGTGCCGTCAAAATCCAGAAACAGTGCCCAGTCCTTCGCCTCGCCGACCATAGACCGTAACGGCGGCGGGGCCGAAGACTCCGTTATGGGCGCAAACAAAGGCGAATCATGCATCTAGTTAAATGTAGCACACGCTAGTCGTGAGAGGCGCGTTGATAAAGCCGCCCAGAGCGCCGAAGAATATTACTGAGACGGCGTCTCATAATCCAGAACGCGTTGCAGCAGCCGCAAGGAGCGGAGTTCACACGAAGAAAATGAGCTGTGCGGGCAAACGCCGCAACAAAATTATCGAGCAATAGAGCCCGCCTCAGTGGCGGAAGTGGCGTTCGTGGGTGAACAGCATTGTCATCCCATGCTCATCCGCCGCCGCAACAACCTCCGCGTCACGCCGTGAACCGCCGGGCTGCACGATGGCACGGACACCCATCCTGGCAGCCTCGTCGATGTTGTCGCGGAACGGGAAAAAGGCATCGCTCGCAAGTACCGCACCAGCGATGGAGTGACCACCTTCCTGTGCTTTCATACCGGCAATGCGCACGGCGAGCACGCGGCTCATCTGGCCTGCTCCGATGCCGATCGTCGCTGTGTCGGTGGCGAGGACGATGGCGTTGGAGCGCACCGCCTGCACGCTGCGCCAGGCGAAGTCGAGCGCGGCGCGCTCGGCGTCCGTGGGTGCGCGCTTGGTGGCAACTTCGGCATCGCCGGGGAGGGGACGGACAGGATCGGCATCCTGCATCAGCAGGCCGCCGGCGATATGCCGAATTTCCAGGCCTTCCTCGCGCCGGGCGAGATCGCCGCAAGACAGCACGCGTACGTTGGGCTTGGACGCCGTGACATCCAATGCGCCGGCGCCGACCTCAGGCGCAACGATGACCTCGACGAACTGCTGATCGACAATGGCACGGGCCGTGGCTTCGTCCAGCGCACGGTTGAATGCAATGATGCCGCCGAAAGCGGAGGTCGAATCGCCGGCAAGGGCTTGGCGGTAGGCCGTTTCGAGATCCGGTGCACTGGCGATGCCGCAGGGATTGAGATGCTTGACGATTACACAGGTCGGTGCCTCGAACCCGGCCACCGCATGCAGCGCCGCCTCGGTATCTGCGAGGTTGTTAAACGACAGCGCCTTGCCTTGGTGCTGGCGCGCATTCACTACCGAGCCGGCGCTTGCTTGCAGCGTACGATAAAGCGCCGCGCCCTGGTGCGGGTTTTCGCCGTAACGCAACTCGCTCACGCGGGTAAAGCGCGGCGCGTACAGCTTGGGAAAACGGTCGTCATCTTTACCGAACCAGCTTTCGATCGCCGCATCGTATGCCGCAGTACGTGCAAACGCCTTGGCGGCCAACCGGCGGCGTTCGCCGTGGCCGATATCTCCCTTTGCCGTGATGCTTTCGGCCACGCCGGCGTAGTCTGCGGGATCGACCACCACCGTCACGGCGTCGAAATTCTTTGCTGCAGCCCGCAGCAGCGTCGGGCCACCGATATCGATCTGTTCCACCGCCTCCGCTTCGCTGACGCCATCACGGCTTATCGTGGCCTCGAACGGATAGAGATTCACCACCACCAGATCAATAGGCTCGATGCCGTGCTTTTCCAGTTCGTGTTCATCCTTGTCACGACGGGCAAGGATTCCGCCATGTATTTTGGGGTGCAGTGTCTTGACCCGACCCGCCATCATTTCGGCTATACCGGTGACGTCGGCCACATCGCGCACTTCCAGCCCGGCTTCGCGCAGTACGCGCGCGCTGCCACCAGTAGAAAGCAGCTCGACACCGGCGCTGCTCAGGGCACGGGCAAATTCGGCAAGCCCAGTCTTGTCGGACACGGACAGCAAGGCGCGGCGGACGCGGTGTTCGGATGGCATGCTGAAAATCCTATGGAAACCCGCAAATTATACGGGCCGTTCAATGCATGAGGGGTCCCGAGTCCCGCAAGAATCAGATCAGACCGTGGCAAATCAGCTTGCGGCGCAGCGTGGAGCGATGAATGCCCAGCAGGTCGGCCGCCAGACTGACGTTGCCGTGGGTATGGCGCAGCACGTGATCGAACAGCGGCGCCTCGATCTCGGAGATCACCAGCTTGTAAAGTCCACCATGTACTTCGCCCTCCAGCTCATCGAAATACGCCTGCAGGTGGGCGCAGAGACAATCGCGCAATGTCTGTTGATCCGGTACCGACGTTTTTTTAATTGCCGACGATGCCTCCTGCAATGCCGTATCTCCCTCGAACGTCAACGTAGTTACTCCCTTTTTATAGATGGATTACGAACCCTGACACCATAGCGAGCGATCGTAATGTTTGCACAGGACAAGGCTGAATCCTACGGCGCTTGACCCTGGATCTGCAAGCTTGACGTGGAACATGAAACGCCGGTGCGCTTTTAATGCGGCATTCGTACCCGCCCCATACAGACGAGGTGTCAGCATGCGCGCACCGATCACATCGCCATAACGGTCAGTCAGTGTCACCCGAAGCAGGGGCAAAGGCTGCGTACGGTCGGCGCGATTCAGAAGTTTTCCCGAAAGTACGAGCACCCCCGGTTCGCGGGGTGCGCCATCCAGCGTGGCATCGGCGATGGTGTAGCGATCGAGCGCAATAGCCTGCCCGCCCGTGACACCAAGCAGACCCGCGAGCGATGTGCGGCGAGCATACACGATCTGGCCCGCCAGCGCGGCTAACGCCAGTGCGAGAACCGTAAACCACAGTCTGCTCTGAATACGGAGGCGATGGGGCGATGGATTCTGCAGCGATTCGGGCAAGGACGGAATCTCCGCATCGACCGTGGACTTCTCGGCCGGCTCTGAAAGCGGCGTCCCGGATTCCCCCTCCACTTCGAAGACCTCGCTACGGAAGTCGTCGAACCGAGGGCGGGGCTCCTGAGTCTCGGAGGCTACCCCGACCGGCGGCGGTTCTGCCGGCACTTCATCGCCGGCTTCGTCCGCCGGCGGCGACACATCGTCCGGCGAGAAGTCCGTATCCGGTCTGCCGTGACGCAACGTGGCCAACGCATTGAATACCGTGCCGCAGGCACTGCACCGCACCAGTCCGTGAGCCGCGTGCAGTTGCTCGCGCGTGACCTTGAACCAGACCTGGCAGGCGGTGCACTGGGTAACCATACGTTCAGTTTAGCTCCACACTGAACCAGTCTTCACTCAGAACACTTGCGTAAATCCAGACGAACCCAGTCCTCGCGAGGACAGCGGGCGACGAGTCGTGCCCGACCAGCATACGCAGCAGCCACCACATCGGCTTGTGGTGCGGTAATACCGGCCAGTACGAGGTGCCCCCCCGATCGCAACCGGGAAAGCAGTTCCCCGGCCAGCATCACCAGCGGTCGGGCCAGAATATTGGCGATTACGATGTCTGCCTCGACGAGTGACAAGGCATCGGGCGCCACCACTTTGATTGCCAGCCTATTACGTTCGGCGTTGGCGCACACCGCGATCAAGGCCTGCGGATCGTTGTCCACTGCCACCACTTCGCGCGCACCAAGACGGGCCGCGGCCAGTGCCAGAATACCCGAACCCGTGCCGTAATCAATCACGCGCGTTCCGGCGATTTCAGCACCGGCCAGCCACTCCAGGCACAACGCCGTAGTCGGATGCGTGCCCGTGCCGAAGGCGAGGCCCGGCGCCAGGCACACCACGTTTTTTGCGCCCGGCGGCGGCTCGCACCAGTCGGGCACTATCCACAGTCGATCGCCGAACCGTTGCGGGCCGAAACCGGCACGTCCCGCTGCGATCCAGTCGCGTTCGGCTCTGGGAATCAATTCCGGATCGAGTTGCCGCTCACGCAACCGCGAGACTGCCTCGTCGGCCACCTCGGCACTCGCAAACAGGGCTTTCAGGGTGAGTTCCGGCCACAGCGGCGTGGTGCCGGGCGCGGGCTCCAGTTGTGGCGCACTCGACTCCAGCGGCTGCAGGCTAACGCTCAACGCACCGAGCGCTTCCAGCTCATCACCCAGCGACCAAGCCTCGCCGGCTGTCGCCGCCACCTGCAACTCGATATGAGTCTGGGGCGGATCAGCGGCGTTCGAGTTTGTGCTCAAGGTAGTGGATATCGGTACCGCCAGCCATGAACGCGGCGTCGCGCACCAACTGCATGTGCAGCTCGATGTTGGTGTGAATGCCTTCCACCACCATCTCGTCGAGCGCCGTGCGCATGCGGGCCAAGGCCGTGGGACGATCCTCGCCCCAGGCAATCAACTTGCCGACCAGCGAATCGTAGTACGGGGGTACGGAATAGCCGGTGTACAGGTGGGAATCCACGCGCACGCCGGGGCCGCCCGGCGCATGCCATTCGGTCACCTTGCCCGGCGAGGGCATGAAGGTCCGGGGATCTTCGGCGTTGATGCGGGCCTCGATCGCATGGCCGCGAAACTCGATCTGATCCTGTCGTCGCGATAACCCTTCCCCGGCGGCCACCCGGATCTGCTCCGCCACCATATCCATGCCGGTAATGCATTCGGTGACGGGGTGCTCGACTTGGATGCGGGTGTTCATTTCGATGAAATAGAACTCGTCGTCCTGGTACAGGAATTCGAACGTACCGGCGCCCCGGTATTTGATACGCTGGCATGCCTCGACGCAGCGCTTGCCGATCGCGGCCCGCTGCTTGGCGGTAATGCCTGGTGCGGGGGCCTCCTCGATCACCTTCTGATGGCGGCGCTGCATCGAGCAATCGCGCTCGCCCAGATGGATGGCATGGCCCGCGCCGTCGCCCATCACCTGGACCTCGACGTGACGCGGGTGACCCAGGTACTTCTCCAGGTAAATCGTGTCGTCACCGAACGCCGCCTTGGCCTCGGACTTGACCAGGTTGAGCGCACTGCCCAGCCCTGCCTCGCTGTGCACAACGCGCATGCCGCGCCCGCCGCCGCCTGCCGCGGCCTTGAGGAGCACGGGATAGCCGACCGAGCGGGCAATTTTCTGTACCGCGGCGAGATCTTTCGGTAGGGCCCCGTCGGAGCCCGGCACCGTGGGCACACCGGCCTCGCGCATCGCCTGCTTGGCGGAAACCTTGTCGCCCATGAGGCGGATGGTCTCGGCCCGCGGGCCGATGAAGGTGAATCCGCTCTGCTCCACGCGTTCAGCGAAATCGGCGTTCTCGGCCAGGAACCCGTAGCCGGGATGGATGGCCTCGGCATCGGTCACCTCGGCCACTGAAATCAGTGAGGGTACGTCGAGATAACTCGCCGCGGCCGGCGGCGGGCCGATGCATACCGCCTCGTCGGCAAGCAGTACGTGCTTGAGGTCGCGGTCGGCGGTGGAATAAGCCGCGACCGTGCGGATATCGAGTTCGCGGCAGGCACGCAGGATGCGCAGTGCAATCTCGCCGCGATTCGCGATCAGAATCTTGTCGAACATGGCGCGTCCCTTACTCGAGCACGATCAGGGTCTGGCCGAATTCGACCGGATCCCCGTTTTCCACCTCAATGGCCTTCACCGTGCCACTGCGATCCGCGGTGATCTGGTTCATCATCTTCATTGCCTCGATAATGCACAGTGGATCGCCCTCCTTCACGCTCTGGCCTACTTCGACAAAGGGACTCGCATCGGGGGCAGGCGAACGGTAGAACGTGCCGACCATGGGTGCCGTAACCGGGTGACCGCTCGGCACCGGCGCCTGCTCGTGCGCCGCTTCGGCTGCGGCGGGTTGTGC
>JBAUSV010000100.1:0-2802 GCA_049581885.1 Gammaproteobacteria bacterium
CTCCCAATGGGCCCTGGCTTATGATCCGTTGGCAAATGTCTGGTTTTCCGGCGATCCCGCCGATAGCGGTGTGTTCGCGTTCAATAGCCAGGGCAAATATTTGGGTTTTGCCGGGCTTGGTGTGCAAGTGATCGGGTTGGCGTTCAATCCCACGACTGATCATTTGTTTGTGTTGTCTGGCGGTGATGAAGATTCGATATATGTCTATAACATGGCGAACGGATTCAGCACTGCCCCGACCGTCATAAATATCCCCCACTTCAATACAGCGAATGCGGGTGCCGGTCTGGGGTATGACTGTGAAGGCCACCTGTGGGTGGATAATTATGTCTACCAGCAGGTCATAGAAATCAATTCCGGCGAAAAGGGGTGGTGCTCATATGAGCATATTCCGTGGTTGTCTCTGTCGCCCAGCACCGGCAGTGTGGCGACGGGTGCTGCCGCGCAGATCGCGCTGAACATCGACGGTACCGGTCAAAAGCCATACACGACCTCGCAGGCGCAACTGCGAATAGTGGGAACGACGCCGTATCCGGAGCAGACGATTCCCGTCACGGTGGACTGGGAGCCGCAGCCCGTGGCCCTGTTTACGGAGGCGCATGCCGAGCCCACGGCGGTGGCGAAAGGTAAGTACATGACTTTCGACGTGGCGGTCACAAATGATGCTGCGCATAACACCGGGAACGCGAGTGGGGTGGATTTGAGTTTCGTCTTGCCGGCGAATCTCGAATTCGTGCCTCAGCACAATGGTGCGTGTTCGCCAAATGGTGGCATGGTCGTGTGTAACCTTGGCGATATTGCACGGGGCGCGGTCAAGGGCGTTACGATCATCACCAAGGCCACGAAACCCGGCACCCATAAGATCGATTTCTCGGCCTCGGCGCGTGAGCCTCAGCTTTCCGAATTCAGCAGTTCAGCTGCCGCGGAAGTGAAGGCGGAGGTCACGGGTCCAGGACAGAGTGGCGGCGGTGCGCTCGGCTTGCTGTCGCTGGCCTTGCTGCTGGGCTTGGCGCTCGGTATGCGGCGCCGATACGTGTAATCCACGCTTTCATTTCCCTCCCTCCTGTGGAATGAACCTTGAGGGTGGCTTTGGCCACCCTCTTTTTTGTGCGCGTGAGTCCGGCAAAGGCGCATCCGGCAGCTGGGCCATTGGGGGGCGAAGGTTGCTGCGCTCGGTGGGAGGTTAGTTTGTCGCGAGGGCGCCGGTGAGTTCGGAGACATGGGTGTTGCCATGGCGGGCGAGGTAGTCGCGCAGGCCGGCATTTATGGTGGCGCAGACGAGCGGGTCGCGGAACAGGGCCGTGCCGATGCCGATGGCGCTGGCGCCGGCGAGCAGAAATTCCACGGCGTCGCGCCAATCCATGATGCCGCCCTGGCCGATGATCGGCGCATTGTGTTTCCCTACCGCTTCGTAGACCTGGCGCACTTTGAGCAAGGCGATGGGTTTGATCGCGGGGCCGGAAAGGCCGCCCTGGCCGTGGCCGATGACGGGGCGGCGGCGTTCGATGTCGATTGCCATGCCCGAGATGGTGTTGATGACGGCGAAACCGTCGCTGCCCGCTTCCAGGCATAGCCGGGCGTTTTCCGCGATGTCGGTCTGGTTGGGTGAGAGCTTGGTAACGAGAGGCTTTGTGGTCGCCTGGCGGCAGGCCGCGACCACGCGGGCCGACATCGCCGGCGAGTTGCCGAAGATGACACCGCCTTCCTTGACGTTGGGGCAGGAGATGTTGATTTCGATGGCGTCGATGGGGGAGTCGTCGAAAATCCGGCAGACCTCGGCGTATTCCTCGATGGTGGCGCCAGAGACGTTGGCGATCCAGCGCGTTTCCGCCGGGTCGAGGGTGGGCAGGATATTGCGCACGACGGCCTCAGCACCGGGGTTCTGCAGGCCGATGGCGTTAAGCATACCCATCGGGGTCTCGAAGACGCGGTGCGCTGAATTGCCGAGACGCGCGGCGCCGGTGGTGCCTTTCAGGCAGACCGCGCCCACTTCGGCGTGGGAAAAGCCCGCCACGCGGGGATATTCGTGGCCGAAACCCACGCAGCCGGAGAGCAGCACCAGCGGGGAGTTGAACTCGAGGCCCAAAAATTGCATCTTGAGCGGATCATTGTCCGTGGAATCCGCATGTTCGAGATTGTGCTTGTTCACCCTGAAATCCCACCGAATACAGGCAATATCATAAGGCTAGCAGCCAATATGGGCGCGCGCCTGCATCTCATCCACCCGCTCGGCTTCAATCTGGAGCATCGCCAGCTGCGCCGCGCGGGGCTGGATTATCACGATCTGAGCGATGTGAGCGAGCACGCCAACTTCGACAGTTTTCTGAGCTCAATCAATCCGTCGCGGATGTTCATGTTCTCCTCGAAATACGCGCGGCGCTACACCGAGCTGGACTACCGCCCCGGCGATGCGTTCGTGTTTGGCGCCGAGACGCGTGGTCTGCCGAGTGATGTACGCATGCTGGCCGCACCCGAACATCGGCTCACTATCCCGATGCGCCCCGGCAACCGCAGCCTGAACCTCTCCAACTCGGTGGCGGTGGTGCTCTACGAGGCCTGGCGTCAGCAGGGTTTTGACGGCGCGGCTTGAACATCACCGCGCCTCATCAGGCCAGATCTATGGGGTCCACGTCGAGCGCGACCCGCACGCGGCGCGCTTCGGGTAAAGCGAGCACCTGCGGGTAAGTGGCATTGAGCACCCGCTGCAACACGCTGCGCTCGCGTGCCTCGAGCAGCAACTGGTAACGGAAGCGTCCGGCACGGCGCAGCATCGGCGCCGGTGCCGGGCCGAGACAGCGCACC
>JBAUSV010000101.1:0-3171 GCA_049581885.1 Gammaproteobacteria bacterium
GATGATCACACTTAGCATTGGATTGCCAAGGAAAATGTTGACAATGGAGAATCCGATGACAACAAAAAGAGCGATCATCAGCGGTTTACTATAGCTTGTAATATCCGCTTTCGTCTTGATAGCAAAAAAGCTCATGGCTGCAACGATAACAGAAGTCATTGCAAAAGCATTGCCGACAATACTTGCACCGCCTGACATTCCCAGTGTATAGGAGAGCAGGGGAGCCAGCATAAGACCTGTCATAAAGACAAAGCTAAACATAACTACAAGGTTGATACCAGGTTTTCGTTTAACGGCAAAAAGACCAAACAATAGAGCAAATTCCAAAATTATCAGTGGAATAAACCAGGATTGTATCGCCGCCGCCATTGGAACACCGACATAAGCGCCTACGGCTCCTGCCATTAATGATGCAGCAAATAGTTTGTACGTCTCTTTAACAAAAGAGACAATCTTTGTTTCAGAGCGCTGAGAATACCCGGCTAAACCTTCTCTTGCATAATCACGATCATATAGACCCATTTAGTTATCCTTTATATAGAACCTGGAGTACAGGCATTATTAACGTATAGAACTATACAGCATTTTGTTCAATAGATGGTAAATATTGTACTTGTCACGCCATTATACATGCGGCAAATGCTATATATAAGGATAATGGTACTAATTATAGCTATATACGGGGATTATTTTAGAACATAATGAAACAGAGTATTACGATAAATCGCACTTTTTTTACAAATTTCAAGAAATTTCACAATTCGCCAAAAAAGTGCTTGACATTGGTTTTTGATTTGTCTATAATTCCCGTCCACAAACGATGAGTCGCTTGAAAAAGAGACGAAGAAGACTTCATGTTGAAGCTTTAAAAAACGTTTGAGATCATTGAAAACTAAGTAAGTTTGACACTGACCTTTAGGGGTTGGAAGTTAACTTTATAAGACACAAAAACAACCGTCTATTCATTTGTAGCTTTTAAGTTATGATTGAAATAGACACTATATTTTTTATAGCCAATGATTTTAAATCTTGGGCAATAGGAATCAGTAATCCATCGAAAGGTGGTCTTTACATAATACAATTATGGAGAGTTTGATCCTGGCTCAGAATGAACGCTGGCGGCGTGCTTAACACATGCAAGTCGAACGGTAGCAGGGACTTCGGTCTGCTGACGAGTGGCGCACGGGTGAGTAATATATAGGTAATGTGCCCCTTAGTCTGGGATAGCCACTGGAAACGGTGATTAATACCGGATACTCCTTCTGATTTAATGTCAGTCGGGAAAGGTTTTTCGCTAAGGGATCGGCCTATATTGTATCAGTTAGTTGGTGAGGTAATGGCTCACCAAGACAATGACACATAGCGGGTTTGAGAGGATGATCCGCCACACTGGTACTGAGACACGGACCAGACTCCTACGGGAGGCAGCAGTGAGGAATATTGCACAATGGGCGAAAGCCTGATGCAGCAACGCCGCGTGGAGGATGACGCATTTCGGTGTGTAAACTCCTTTTATCAGAGAAGAAAATGACGGTATCTGATGAATAAGTCCCGGCTAACTCCGTGCCAGCAGCCGCGGTAATACGGAGGGGACAAGCGTTATTCGGAATCACTGGGCGTAAAGGACGCGTAGGCGGGTTTTTAAGTCAGGTGTGAAATCCTACAGCTCAACTGTAGAACTGCACTTGAAACTGGGAACCTAGAGTATGGAAGGGGCAGGTGGAATTAGTGGTGTAGGGGTAAAATCCGTAGATATCACTAGGAATACCGAAAGCGAAGGCGACCTGCTGGGACATAACTGACGCTGAGGCGTGAAAGCGTGGGGAGCAAACAGGATTAGATACCCTGGTAGTCCACGCCCTAAACGATGAATGCTAGTCGTCGGAGAGCTCGTCTCTTCGGTGATGCACTTAACAGATTAAGCATTCCGCCTGGGGAGTACGGTCGCAAGATTAAAACTCAAAGGAATAGACGGGGACCCGCACAAGTGGTGGAGCATGTGGTTTAATTCGAAGATACGCGAAGAACCTTACCTAGCCTTGACATTGATAGAACATTTTAGAGATAAGATGGTGCCCTTCGGGGAGCTTGAAAACAGGTGCTGCACGGCTGTCGTCAGCTCGTGTCGTGAGATGTTGGGTTAAGTCCCGCAACGAGCGCAACCCTCGTCGTTAGTTGCTAACAGTTCGGCTGAGCACTCTAGCGAGACTGCCTTCGTAAGGAGGAGGAAGGTGAGGACGACGTCAAGTCATCATGGCCCTTATGGCTAGGGCTACACACGTGCTACAATGGGGCGTACAGAGAGTTGCAATACCGCGAGGTGGAGCCAATCTCATAAAGCGTCTCTCAGTTCGGATTGTTCTCTGCAACTCGAGAACATGAAGCTGGAATCACTAGTAATCGTAGATCAGCATTGCTACGGTGAATACGTTCCCGGGTCTTGTACTCACCGCCCGTCACACCATGGGAGTTGATTTCGCCCGAAGCGGGGATGCTAAACTAGCTACCCTCTACGGCGGAATTAGCGACTGGGGTGAAGTCGTAACAAGGTAACCGTAGGAGAACCTGCGGTTGGATCACCTCCTTTCTAGAGTAACGAGTCCTCATTCGATTGAAGGACTCAAGAGAAAATCTCACGTCTTATGAAGATAATGTGTCTGCTTACTTAGTTTTCAGTGATCTATGTTCATTTGAAATAGATATTCAGAGAGGGCCTATAGCTCAGCTGGTTAGAGTGCACCCCTGATAAGGGTGAGGTCCCAGGTTCAAGTCCTGGTAGGCCCACCATTAGAAGATAATCACTGTGATGGGGAATTAGCTCAGCTGGGAGAGCGCCTGCCTTGCACGCAGGAGGTCAGCGGTTCGATCCCGCTATTCTCCACCATTTCTGAAACCGAAGTTTAATTCAAGTACTAAGCGAAGTGTTTGAATTAGACTTTTAAAGTCTAGATGTTATTTAACTTATTATTGTCAAAGTCAACAAAATTAATAGTAACTACAATTAATAGATTTGCTGTTTTATTCGACTATATGTTGAATAAGGTAGTGAATACGCAAATTAGAATAAAGATATTAAGGGCCATAGGTGGATGCCTTGGCTGGTAGAGGCGATGAAGGACGTATTAGGCTGCGAAAAGCCTCGGGGAGCTGCCAAAGAGCTTTGATCCGGGG
>JBAUSV010000102.1:0-18229 GCA_049581885.1 Gammaproteobacteria bacterium
GCATCCGGACCGCAATCCATGTCCGGTCGTCGATCAGGGCAGTATGGTTGTCTCGATTTTTACCGCCTTGCCTTGCGAGAGGGTGCCGACGCCCGTCTTGTATGCGGAATGGTTGAAGTCGGGAATCGTCTTCTCGCGTAGCGCGTTGAACTGATCGATATAGCTGCTGAGCTTGCTATGCAGTTCGGCGGTCTTCTCGAGGATGGGTCGACCGGGCGCCTGCCCGTAGCCGCCGAGGAAGAAGCCGTTCCACTGCAATTCGCCGTGCAGGCGCGGCAAGGTATGCAGGAAGCCCTCGTCGACGTCATGCTGTACGTGCGGCTGCAACAGGGCGTCCTTGAGCGTCTTGATCTGTTTTGTCAATGCGTCGGCCTGCTTCCCGAGCACCTTGCCTGCACCGCTGTCGGCGTGGATGGCGTTCTTGATGGAAGCAAGTTGGCCGTTCCAGGCATTGAGGCGGTTGATCATTTGGTTGGTCGCGCTCATCATGGCCGTGTACTGCAGCGACAGTGCAACCTGTGCCTTGTAGTCGTTCGGATCGATCGACACGTTCGGGTCCAGGGATACCGTGACGTCCTGGTTCGCCGTGTGGCTGCCGGCCGTGATACTGGCCTTGTACTGCCCCGGCAGGACGCCGGGACCCGGCATGCGGCGCCCCTTGCCCATCGGCGCAGGACCCTTGTAGTCCATGGGCCACTCGACCTGGTTGAGTCCTGCCTTGCCCGGGCCGTGGACGGTATTGATCGTTTGCCCGTTGCAGGTGATCTCGATCTTGACTGGCCCCTTGTGGCTATCCTTGCCGGGTTTCAGCGCCGACTTCAGGTAATAACTGAATACCACTCCCTCGTCCGCGTTGGGTGCCATGTACCCACCCTGTTGTCCTTCGTCGGTTGACCAGTGGTTGAACAGGATGCCCGGCGTGGCGCTGAACAGGTGGAAGTTGGAGTCCTTGACTTCGTTCGACCACTCCTCCAGCGGGCGCAGGTTATCAAGCACGTACAGGCCGTGCCCGTGCGTGGCCACGGCCAGCGCGTCCGTATTGGGCGCGAACTTGAGATCCCAGGCCGGCATCGTGGGGAGGTTGCCCTTGAGCGGGTGCCAGTCGCCGCCGTCGTTCAGTGAGTAATAGAGGCCGGTCATCGTCCCGGCGACGAGCAACCCCTTGTGGTGGGGGTCCTCGCGTACGACTTCGACCGGGGTATGTTCGGGCAAGCCGTGGGTAATGCGTGTCCAGCTGCGGCCGTAGTTCGTCGTCTTGTAGACGTAGGCCCTGTCATTGCCCAGCATGTGCGCGTCAATCGCCACGTAGGCGGTGCCGGCGTCGAACGGTGACACGCCGATTTGATAGACACGTGCCCACTTGGGGGCACCACCGGGTGTCACGTTCTCCCAGTGCTTGCCACCGTCGCGCGTCACGTGCACGAGTCCGTCGTCGCTGCCGACCCAGATGACCTTGTCGGGTGCAGTGGGCGCCAGGCTGATCGAAAGGATGGTGTCGTAATTCTCGGCACTGGTGATGTCGTGGAAGATCGGGCCGCCCGGGACCTGCTGCTTGCTCTTGTCGTTGCGCGTGAGGTCGGGGCTGATGACGCTCCAATCGGTGCCGCCGTTGGTGCTCTTGAACAGCACCTGTGCACCGATATACACCGTGTCGGCGTCTTTGGGTGAGACGGCCAGCGGGGTGGTCCAGTTGAAGCGGTACTTCGACTCGGCCAGCGACTTTTCCGTGTTCTGAAGGCCGAAGGACGTACTCGGTCGGATCTCGCGAGACAAATGTGTCTTGAGGTCGTAGCGGAAGGTGTAGCCGTCCTCGAGATCGGCGTACACGATATTCGGGTCGCTGGGTGCGATGACCGCGTATTCGCCGTCGCCTCCCACGGTGGTGAACCAGTTCTTGCCGGTGACACCGGGCTGGTTCAGTGCCGAGGTCGGGCCGCACCAGGCGCTGTTGTCCTGAAGACCGATGCAGGCATTGAAGGGCACCCGGTTGTCGAGGGAGACCGTATAGGCCTGCTCGATGGGCAGGGTGTCGAGGAAGCGCCAGCTCTTGCCGCCGTTCTTGCTGAGGAAGACGCCACCGTCGTTGCCCTGAAGGATCCGGTCCGGGTTATCGGGGTCGATCCAGATCGCATGGTGGTCGGGATGGACGCCCGGGTCGAGTACGTGGACGGACTTACCGCCGTCGTTCGACACCATCAGGTGCACGGAGTTGAAATACACGCGGTTTTCATTATTCGGCGCGACAGCCATTCCGGCGAAATACCACTGCCGTGCAGTAATCGCATGACTGTTGCTGACCATGTGCCAGTGGGCGCCCAGGTCCTCGGAGGACCACAACATGCCGTGGTGGGTGGGAATGACGGCGTAGAGGTGTTCGGGGTTGCTGGGGGCGGCGGCCAGGCTGATGCGCCCGGTATCGCCGTCCGGCAGGCCGTCGTGAAGCTGCGTCCAGGTGCCGCCACCGTCGGTGGATTCCCAGATGCCGCCGGTCTTGCTGCCGTCGACCAGGTTCCAGGGGTAGCGCCGCACGCTCCACATCCCGGCGAACAGGATATTCGGGTTGCCGGGCTCCATGATCAGGTCCGAGGCTCCGGTCTTGTCGTCGACGTACAACACCTTTTGCCATGTCTTTCCGCCGTCGGTCGTGCGGTATATGCCGCGTTCGCTATTGGGTTTCCAGGGATTGCCCAGTGCAGCCACGAACACGATGTCGGGGTTCTTAGGGTCGATCAAGATGCGTGTGATCTGTCCGGTATCCTTGAGCCCCATGAATTTCCATGTCTTGCCTGCGTCCGGCGAAAAATAAACGCCGGCACCCGTGATCGTGTCGTTACGGATGTTGGGCTCGCCGGTGCCAACCCAGATCAGGTTGGGGTTGGACGGCGCAACAGCAACATCTCCTATGGAAGATGTATCGGCGTGGGCCAGCAGTTGGATCCAGGAATTACCCCCGTTGGTGCTTTTCCAGACGCCGCCGCCCGCGGTACCCACGTAGTAGATGTTCGGGTTGCCGGGGATGCCTGCAACCGAGGTCACGCGGCCTCCGGCAACGGCGGGGCCGATATTTCTGAAGTTCAGGGCCTGGCCGATGGGGTGCGTTGGGGCGGACTGGGCTTGCGCTGCCGCTGCGAGCAGCAGGCTGCTCCCTAGAGCGGCGACGAGGAGCAGGGCATGACGGATTCCATGCCGGTCGAATAAGTGGTTCATGTGATTCTCCTGTGTTTGGCTGTGCATCCTTGCTGCGCGCGAATGAGAAAAAAAAGCTCGGCTCGCAAGTAAGGTCTGCATTGCACAGTGTTTCTATGTCAGAAGGGGGTGTAGGTCAAGGTGGCAAGCTGTCTGCATTCTGACAGGCTCAGGGCTTGGGTGGTTTCATGGAGGGTTGTGTCAGTATCCATTTGGCGATGGTCTGGGCTTGGGCTTTGCTGAGGTTGTGATGGGAGGGCATGGGCATCCCGCCAGTCCAGGGTTCCCAGTAACCGGTGCCGCCATTGATGATGAAATTGGCAACCGAGTTCACGGCGTTTTTTTTGCCCTTGTAACGGTAAGCGATCCAGCCCCAGGCCGGTCCCACCGCCTTCATGGAAGCCGCGTGGCATCCGGTGCATCCGTTCGATTGCAATAACTGTTGGGTATTGTCTGCGCCCCATGCGGAGCCGGCAAGAGCCACTGCGGTGGCGAGTGTGACCGGGAGAAGTCTGGAACGCAACATGGGGACCTCGGTGCTGGCAGATCCCCATATTTTAATACATGCCGGCTGGCCAGTTCAGAATTGCACCGCAGCTTTCAGCCTTGCTACTGAGAGGGCGGCTTAATCGCGGGTTGGGCAAGCACCCATTTGGCGATTCCCTTGGCCTGGTCCTTGGAAATATGGGGATGCGAGGGCATCGGTATGCCACCCGTCCACGGTTTCCAGTAACCGACGCCGCCATTGATGATGAAGTTCGCCACCGCGTCGACGGCGTTCTTTTTGCCCTTGTAGCGGTAGGCGATCCAGCCCCAGGCAGGGCCGACGATCTTCTGGCTCTGGGCATGGCAGGATGCGCAGCCATTCGACTGGATAAGGCTTTGAGCACTGCTTGCGGCAAAGGCCGGAAGGGCGGTTAACAAGGCGGCGGCCGCCGCAGCCGACAAGACCATACGATATTTCATGTTCGTCTCCTTTCGTTAATCACGAACCTATAGGATAACTCTTAAACCGTGGGGCATCCGGCCGCAGGAGTATAGTCGGCCGGATGCCCCATTCTTGGCACATCTACCTCTTAGAACAGGAACCAGGCAAATAGATACAGTGTGTTGTTGTCTGATGCACTTCTTCCGGTGCCGTCGTAATTGCTGCTGGCACCGTCGAACTTGCTGTAGATCGTGTACTGGGCGCCCAACTGGATGTTCTGGGCGGGCAGGTAGGTCCACTGCAGGATCCACCCGCTGCTGTCGGGCGAGGCCGACGGCCCTCCGTACAGATCCGCATTGGAGTTACCGGTGGTGTTGAAATAGCCTACAGTGGGTCCGAATTTTTCCCACCAGTAGTACTGGGCGCTGACAGACCAGGTGTTGAGATGGTTGCTGGCCTGGGCGGGATCGCTGGCATCGAGCGTCTGATTTTCATGCATGTACAGCCCGTGAATCGTAAGCGAAGAGCGGCTGGGAGTCAGTAGCTGGTACTGGGTGTCTAAGCCGTAGTCGACATAGTTGTCGGTGGCACCGCTGAGCGGTGTGCCACCGCCCGGGTAGACATGTTCGGACATACCCAAGGTGCCGACTTCGAAAGAGTGGGTGTAGTTGCCCGATGTGCTCCAGTTATGTTCCCAGGCAAATCGCCAGTAGGGTGCGAGATTGGATATCACGTTGCTCGCCGAGGAGTCGAGCGGCTGCGGTTGTCCAATTTGCGAGGAACGATACACGCTGACTCCACCGTAAAAACTGTTGTCCAGCCAGCCGTAGGCACCCACACCGGCCACTGTGCCACCGAGGCCGAAAATTTGTGGCGCTGCACCGGGGCCAGGCGCATTGTCTGATGCCAGGTACGGGAAACCCCATGCCGGTGTACTGTTCCAGGGATCGCCGATAGTGGGATTGTTGTTCAACGTAATGCCCCAGACCATAGGTTTGCCGCCCAGAGACGTCATATTTGCATAACGGATATCGGTATTGTCCAGAGAGAAATGGTCTGATTGGGCATCGTAGGTAATCTGCAGGAAAGATCCGAGATGCGGGGCGATGCGTCCAGCATAGAACAGGCTCAACTGGTCGGGGAAGGCGATCGTGCTGTTCTGCGACCCCGGTTGAGACTTTCGCAGGACAGTGTCCGAAAGCAGAACCATTGCCGAAATCGGGGGGAACTGACCGATACTTTCTGTCGGCGTGTTTTTAGAGGTTGAGGGGCTGAGTGTGTTGGAACTCAACACGTAGCCGTTGATTTTGAAGTAACGTCCGAACGCAGTCAGTTGCGGCGCCACGGTATGACAGGTCTCACACGGTAGTCCGGTCTGGCGGGAGTAACTGGGCACGGCGTGAGCCGTGTTTACCCCCGGCCCGAACCAGCCGAGTGTGACCAACGTGGCGAAAGCCAGTATTTTTGCAGTATGTACACGCATGGCGAAACCCTCTTTCAGCCGGTGTGTGGAGAAGTGAACAGAATAGAGAACCTGTAACGAAAGTTTCTTGATATGGGTCAAGTAATGGCTGTTTTTGTAAGGGGCTTTATAGGCGGGAATCACGGGGACAGCGACGCTCGAGCTCGGGCCGGTTCTTCAGACGGATGTCGCGCCGGGTGATTTCGATCAGCGACTCGCCAGCGAGGTGATTCAATGCCCGGCTGACCGTTTCCGGTACCAAGCGCAGGTAGCTGGCGATATCCTGGCGGCTCATGGGCAATATAAAGTGGTTGGATGAGAACCCGCGGGCCTGAATGCGGTCGCCGAAATCGAGCAGGAAAGCCGCCAGACGCTCCTCGGCTGAATGCTGTGAGGACAGTATTTGCGACGTTTCGAGGGTCTGGCTCATCAGTCGGAACAACTGTCGCTGCAAGCTGGGCAGCTGGCGTGCTAGATCGCTGAGTTCGGCGAAGGGCAGACGGCAGATCAGGGTCGTGTCGAGAATCTCGGCCGAGCACTGGTGGGCACCGCGGTAGATCGCATCCATGCCGATCAGTTCTCCTGGCAGGTGGAAGCCGAGCACCTGTTCTTCGCCGTTTTCGCTGTCGGCATACGACTTCACGCAGCCCGAGCGAATGGAGTAGAGGGACTGGAAGATTTCTCCTTGGCGGAATAGGTGCTCGCCACGGTGAAGGGGGCCAATGGTATCCACAATACCGTCGAGCGTTTCCAAGTCCTGTGCCGAGATCCCGAGGGGAAGGCACAGCTCCTGGAGCGAACATTCGCTGCACGCCTTGCGCAAAATCTCGATATTCACTGGCACCGACTGTGAATACGCCATAGTAAATCCCCAATATCCAAGGTAATGATAACAATTTTTCCCCGATTTGGGTTGTCGGACAATCAAGGGTTTACCCATCGCTTGCAATTTGCCTCTTGACCCACTTTGAGCGACACTAAGCTGTTGCCGCGCTGCATGTGCCGGCCCTCATTCTTCATCTCCGGAGGTTCCGCCGTGATATCCGTTCGTACTCGTCGACTTGCCACGACCCTGGCCGCGCTTGCGGTCATGGCATTATCCCTGCCTGCGGTTGCCGTGGCGGCCCAGATCTATCCGGACAGTGCGCTGCAGGCATTGTCCTGGCGCTTGGTAGGCCCGTTCCGCGGCGGCCGCTCGGTGGCTGTCACCGGCGTTGTCGGCGAGCCGGACACCTATTATTTCGGCGGGGCCGATGGCGGCGTGTGGAAGACGGTCAACAGCGGCAACAGTTGGAGCAACGTGTCCGATTGCTGCTTCAAGGATGGTGCCGTGGGCGCGATTGCCGTTGCGCCGTCCGATCCCAATGTCATTTACGTGGGGACCGGCGAACCGTTCCCGCGCGGCAACATGGCGACCGGCGATGGGGTCTGGAAATCGACCGATGCGGGCAAGACCTGGACGCACGTCGGCTTGGACGACACGCACGTTATCGGCAGTATCGTCGTCGATCCGCGGGATCCCAGCCATGTCTACGTCGCGGCACTGGGCCACGTATTCGGTCCCAACACCGAGCGCGGTGTATATGAATCCACCGATGGGGGCGCACATTGGAAGAAAATCCTTTATCTCGACGAACACACCGGCGCGGTAAATCTGGTGATGGATCCGAAGAATCCGCGCGTGCTCTACGCGGCCATGTGGCAGGTCAAGCGCCGACCCTGGTATTTCTCCAGCGGTGGAGCGCGGGACGGTCTGTACAAGACGACCGACGGCGGGGCGCACTGGCACGACATTAGCCATAATCCCGGCATGCCCAAGGGCGTGCTCGGCAAGATCGACATCGCCGTGGCGGCGTCCGACCCGAACCGTCTCTATGCCATGGTGGAGGCGAAAACCGGCGGCCTGTTCCGTTCCGACGATGCCGGTGCGAGCTGGCAGCGTGTCTACCACCGCTCCAACCTGACCCAGCGCGCCTGGTACTTCAGCCAGGTCTACGTAGATCCGAAAAACCCCGACCGGGTGTATGCGCCGCAGGTTGCCGGCTTGTTCGTGTCCAACGACGGCGGGCGCAGCTTCATGCCGCTGCGTACCCCGCATGGCGACAACCACACGCTGTGGATCAACCCGACCGATCCGGACACCATGATCGTCAGCAATGACGGCGGCGCGGCCGTTAGTCACGATGGCGGCCAATCATGGTCGAGCGAGGACAACCAGCCTACCGCCCAGTTCTACCATGTCTCGCTCGACGACCAGTTCCCGTTCCATATCTACGGTGCGCAGCAGGACAACAGCACGGTCGAGATCGCCAGCCGCAATACCACCGGATACGCTATTGGCGACAAGGACTGGCGCGCGGTTGCGGGCGGCGAGAGCGGCTTCGTGGTGCCGGTGCCGGGCAAGCCGTGGATCACCTATGGTGGTGGCTACGATGGCGCGCTCGACCGCTTCAACGCCCGGACCGGTCAGCATACGTTCCTCGACCCCTGGCCGGACAATGGCATGGGGCATCCAGCGAAGGATCTCAAGTACCGCTTCCAGTGGACCTACCCGATCATTGTCTCGAAGCACGACCCGTCGACGCTGTACGTCGGCTCGCAGTACGTGATGAAATCATCGGACGGCGGCAAAACCTGGCAGGCTATCAGCCCCGATCTCACCCGTGACGACAAGCAGAAGCAAGCGTCCTCCGGGGGGCCGATTACCCAGGACAACACCTCGGTCGAGTACTACGACACAGTGTTCGCGCTGGCCGAATCGCCATTGCAGGCGGGGCTGCTGTGGGCCGGCACCGATGATGGCAAGGTGTGGGTCACGCGCGACGACGGCAAGCACTGGCATGACGTGACGCCGGGCGGGCTGCCCAAGTGGGCGACGATCAGCATCATCGATCCGTCGCCGCTCAAGCCCGGCACGGCCTTCCTGGCCGCTCGACGCTACCGCCAGGACGATTACAAACCCTATATCTACAAGACCACGGACTACGGCGCGCACTGGCAGAAGATCACTGACGGCTTGCCGTCGGATCAGTCGAGCTTCGTGGTGCGCCAGGACACGCAGGACGCGAACCTGCTCTTCGCGGGTACGCTCAATGGCGTTTATGTCTCGTTCAACGGCGGCGGCCACTGGCAGCCGCTGCAGCTCAATCTGCCGCACACCGCAGTGCGCGACATGGCCATCCAGCCACAGTACAACGCGCTGGTGCTGGCCACCCACGGCCGGGCGTTCTGGGTGCTGGATAACCTGGAACCGCTGCGCGAGATGACGCGCAAGGCGCTGGACGCCGATGCTTTCCTGTTCACGCCGCAGACAGCCTACCTCACCGGCGGCGGCAGCTACCCCGGCGCCAATGCCCGCGGCATGGGCGAGAACCCATCCTCAGGTGTGTCCGTGTTCTACGAATTGAAACAGGCGCCCAAGCCGGGCACGAAGGTGACGCTGACCTTCTCCGACGCAAAGGGCAAGACCGTGGCCGAGTTCTCCAACCTGAAAACACCTGAAGGCAAGCCGGCTACCAATTCGACAGAGTTCTATCCGCCGAAGCATCCGCGCCAACAGGGCGTGGTGCCCACGCAGTCGGGCATGAATCGTTTCGTGTGGAATCTGCGTGTGCCCTCGGCCACGGACGTACCCGACAGCGTTGTCTGGTTTGGTTCGATGGCGGGGCCGCGGGTACCGCCTGGCACCTACACGGCAACGCTCAATGTCAGTGGTAAGTCTTATACACGCCAGTTCAAGGTGGCCAAGGATCCGCGGGTCAGTGCGACGCAGGCGGATCTCGATGCACAGTTCGCCTTGCTCTCGCAGATTCATTCAAAACTGAATGCGGTGGACAAGGCTGTGCTCAGCATTCGCAAACTACGCAAGCAGATTCAGGGCTATCAGCCGCGTCTTGCCATAGGCTCTACTGCGGGGAAAAAGGCGAAGTCTATCCTGGCCCAGTTGACTGCAATAGAACAAGCTCTGATGCAGACGAAGTCCCACGCATCGGAAGATCCGCTCAACTATCCGGTGCGTCTGCGCAGTAAACTAGCCACCCTGGCTTACGAGACTGGAGCGTCCCTGGCACACCCTACACAGGCGGAAAAACAGGTGTGGCAGAAATTGTCCGCGCAGGTTGATACTCAATTAGAGGCGCTGAGGAAAGTAAACGGACAGGATGTTCCCACGCTTAACCAGCTTATTCAGCAGGCGAAGTTGCCGCCGGTAACCGTGCCGCCGGCAGCCACTGCCATGCCTTAAGCGTCGGGTTGAGAGAAACTTAAGGCGTCCCCGAAATTTTTCGGGGACGCCTGATCCAGGCATAAAAGCGCTCTTGATTTACGAGAGATTTCTTTCGAATTCATTAAGGCGGCGTTGGGCCTCTTCTCGGCTATCTCCATAGCGTTCCTGAAGCTTGCCGAGGAGTTTGTCGCGCTTGCCCGCGATTTGATCAACATCGTCGTCCGTCAGCTTTCCGAACCGCTCATGCAGTACGCCTTTGATTTGTTTCCATTTGCCTTCGAATTGATCCTGGTTAGCATGATCTTTCTCCTGTTGCCTCTATCTTGTATGCATTAATGAGATGGTAAGCCCCCCATTTTTAGCGGGGGAATCAACCCCCTATTGGCCAGAAGGTTGGGGCGCAGAGATCAGTGCTCAATGTTGAACAGGATGTCGGCGCCGCTGAAGGTGCCGGACTCAGCTTCGAGCGCCCAGTGGCGGCTCAGTGTGTAGCGAATTCGCAGCAGGTTGATCGGCGCATACAGGCCAATACCGTAACTCACGTACAGGCGCGGTGAAAGGTATCTGCCCAGGAATAGCGAAGCCTGGTTCGCGTTGTTGGTGTACGGATTGGCGTTTTCCACGCTGACGGTGTCGATGCCCACATGTTTGCCGAGGGATTTGACAAGATAGGTGCCGCCGGCGATACCGATGGCGTTGGCGGCGCGGTTGACGACACTCTGTTGCGAGCCGTTCGTTTGCTGCATGCCGTGGCCGAAAAGTAGATAGGCGAGAGCGTCGGATTGCGACATGGGCGGGTCCGAGAAGACCCGAAGCTGAGGATTGCGCAGCGTGCCGGTGATTTGTAGCCCGGCAGTTACCAGGTCTACCGTGCGGACGGCACGAATATCGAGACCGGGATTGGCGATGGGGCCGCCGCTGAACAGCAGGCGCCCGCGCTGGATGTTGAGATCCTGGCCATAGGCCTTGTAATGGCCATCCAGTATCTTGAGCTCACCGTTGGCGATGGTGAGCTTGTCCGGTGTGTCGTTGATCGTTATTGCGCCGCCGACCCGCGCCGAAAGACCGTAACCCACGAAATGCACGTTATCGCCGAGGCGAATACGCAGTTGCGTGGTGAGTCGCCACGGCGGGCCGGTCTGCGCTTGCTTTTCGCCGACGATGACCAGGTCGGTCGTCGGTGCGATTGCACTCGAAAAATGCGGCGGCCGGATCTGTGCCGAGGGCACTTCGATCGATCCGTCGAGCGTGACGGCATACCCCTTGACGCCGATGTCGAGATCCGGACTGACGCTGACCCTGGCCTCGGGCATATTGGTCACCTGGAAGTCTTTGCCGCCGACGTGTGCCTTGAGCGCCCATTGTCCGTTTTGCTGCCGGAGCTTGCCCTGCACGCCGAGCTGGCCCTTTTCGGCATCGTCTAGTGTGCCGTCGATATCGAGTCCCGGACCCGTTCCGTGCAGCGTGAGGTTGCCGTTCCTGATGCGGGTGCCGAAACGGGTCAGATTTAAGGCGGCGCGGGAGAGATGCACAGTGCCCTGGAAACGCGGCGCCTCCAGGCTGCCGCTCACCCGCAGATCGGCATACAGGCGGCCAGCCACATCGGTGACGGCATTGCTCAGTGCGCCCAGTCCAGACAGATCCGGCAGGCGGGCTCGCAGATGCAGCTTGCCAGCGGGCCGGACATGTGTGCGCCAGGGGATGTCGGCCGTTGCATCGAGCAGTCCGCCGTCGTCAAGGATCACTCCCAGCCGTGCCGTGACCTGGGTATCGTTCATGCGCGTTTCCAGCCCGGCTTCGTTGAATGCCAGGCGTTGCGACTTGCCACCGAAGCTGCGTATCACGGCGCCTTGTCCGGCATGGATTTCGCTCATCACGTGCAACGTGCCGTTGCCGCCCGCCGCCGCGAGGTGACCATTCAGCGTGCCCCGCAGGGTGAGTCCATCGGTCAGGTAGGGGTTGGCCAGCGACAGGGGTATCTGCTGCAGGGCAAGGTGGGCCTTCCAACCTGATGCATCCGAGGCGGCGGCCAGGCACAGCTGCGCCTGAGCCGGGCCTTGCCAGCAGTTTCTCTCGAGTTCGAGCTGTTTCGCACCGAGCACCAGACTGGTCGGCGCCGTCAGGTTGAACGCGAGCCCCCGGGCTGGACGCAGATGGCCCGTGGTGAGTTGTCCGGTCCACCTTGACTGTTCGAGATGGCCGGTTCCGGCAAGCTCGACATCCCCCTCGTTGCCCCGGATCGAAAACAGGAAATGCTGTTTCTGCCGGGGGCCTTCGAGCAGGGCATCGAGCTGGTCGAGCTCGATACCGCCGCGCTCGATCTGTTTGATATGCAATTCGAGCGAGGAGGCACTGCGCTCGCGGAGATCGATAACTGTCCGGGCCTGCGCTTGTGCGATGGAGAGATCGTGCCAGTGCAGTTTTGTGGCGGCCAGGGTCGCTTCGAAGCGAGGCGCGTCGGTTGTGCCCTGGATGCTCCCATGGGCATCAAGTTGTCCGCCCAGCCCGTTCCCGAGCGCGGAGAGCCGGGGGGCCAGCACCCGCCACGTGAGATCGGTTCTGGCTCCCAGGCGCCCCTTGGCCTCGACATGGTTGGGGCCGGCGGCGAGTGTCAGCGTGTGCACGGTTAGAGTATCGACGGCATAGGCCAGGTCGGCCTTTCCCGTAATCGTTTCGCCTTGTAATTGTCCCTCGAGCCCGGAAATGCGTGCGCGTGCCCGCAGGGGGTCGATCTGGCCGTCGGCGGCGAGATCGAACTTCAGGTGCCCCTGTATCTTGGAGTAGAGGGAATGGGCCTGCACGCCGTTCACCCGGGCCGAGAACTGGAAGGGATGGCCGGCGGCGAGTTGCAGTTGCCCGTGTCCCGCGATGGTGCCGTCGAGCCAGCGGCCGGCCAGTGCACCGAGCGTTATGGTTTGCGGATTCCCCTCTGCGGAGAGCGCCCAGCGGCCCTGCGGCAGGTCCCGGGGCCGAAGCAGCGTGCGCAGTTCGAGTCGCCATTGTTCGAGCGTGCCCGTCAGGTGCGCGTCGCCCGCGGCGGCGGTTGCCATCGGTGTTCCTTGCAGTGGCCAGTGCAGGCCTTGCCAGGCGAGGGTGAGATCGACCCGGTGCGGAGCGTCAGCCTCTACCGTGCCGTGCCCCGCAAGCTTCATCGGTGTACCGGCGAGCGCCAAATTGAGGCGCTTGATTCGAACCCGGCGTTCCGCGACCCCTGCCTCCAGATCGAGGTTGACGGTCTGCGTAGTCGTCTTGTCCAGCTGCACCGTGCCCTGGGTGGTGAAATCATTTGCATTGCCCTTGAACGCCAGATCGGCAGCGGCGTTCAGTTCGGGCCAGGTTGATCGGATAGCATGCGGATCGAGCCGTGCGACCTGCAGCGTGCCGTGTACGTTCGGCGTGTCGAACAAGCCGGTTATCTTCGCTTCGAGATTGGCCTGGAAGGGTGTCTTGAGCGTCTGTTTCAGTTGGAGCGTGCCGCGCAGCGCGCCGTCGAGTCGGGTGCGCCCGCCCACGGTCGGGTAGCCCGGGGGGCGCAGAATCACCGAGAGCCGCGCCTGTAGCGGCCAATTATCGTGCGGCTGCACGTGTAATTCTCCGCCGAGCGCAAGACGGGGGCCGCGTGCCTCGAGTTTGTTCAGCTGGATCATGACGTCGTCGGCATCGAGGGCGAAGGCCAGCCGGTTCAGCCGCAAGGTGGTGCCGGAAGACTGCACCTCGACGTTTTCGAACAATGCGTGGCTGATTATGAGGTGCAGCGGCAGATCGAGTTGCTGCGGCAATCCCTGCGACGGCGTGTTGCCCGGCCGGGTCTTGATGTCGACGCCGGTGCCGTTAATGGAAACGATATCGAGCTGGCCGGACAGCAGCTCCCCCGGATGCCAGTCGAGCTCGACCCGGCGGGCCTCGACCGTCGCGAAGGGCAGGGTCACGCGCAGCCGGTCCAGGGTGAACGGCCCGGCGAGGTGTCCGTGGGCGGCACCGATTTCGACGTTGCCGCCGGAAAAGCTTTCCACCCGAGCCACGGTCCAGTGCAGTCCGGCTTCGGTCTCCAGCAGCACCGTGGCGCCAGCCGCCACGATTACAATCATCACGGCGCAACCGATGGCGATCCAGTAGCGGAATTTCAAACGCAGCGTCATAGCGCCAGCCCGATGCTGATGTGAATGCGGTAGAACCCGAGCTGGGGATGGGCAATGGGGTGCGCGAAATCGACGCGCACGGCACCGATTGGAGTGCGGTAGCGGACACCGATGCCGATGCCTTCGTTCCAGCGTGAACTGAAGCTGTTGCTCGCGCTGCCGGCGTCGAAAAAGCCGGCCAGCCCCCAGTTCCCGACGATCGGGAAATCGTATTCCACGCTGGCAATCTTGAGGTAACGTCCGCCCACGACCAGGCCGTCGGCATTGGTGGGGCCGAGGGACTGGTAGCCGTAACCGCGGACGCTGGAATCGCCGCCAGCATAAAAGCGCAAGGCGACCGGCAGAGCGGAAAAATCGCTGGCGGCAATGGCGCCCAATTCGCCATGCAGCAACACGCGACCGGGTCCGAGCGGGAAGATGAAGTGGGCCGAGATATCCGCGCGTAGAAAACTGGTGTCTGAAGCCAGTGACTTGGCTGCGCCGCTGAACTCGGCGTTCACGCTGTAGCCGCTGCGTGGGTAGGTGGGCGGGTTGGCGACGATGCGTGAGTACCGGATGCCCGGGATCAGCAGCACGCTGCTCGTGGATTGGCTGCCGATGTCGCTGATGTAGCGGTTCGCGTCGAGCGAAACGCTCTGCTGCCAGCCGTTCGTTTGTGTGATGCGGCTTATTCCCGCCCCCAGCAGGTGACTGACGGCACCGCCGTAGTCTCTTTGGTTGAATGTGCCTGAATACACGAGGCGGTCGGTCACCGGATTGGCTTGCGGCACGATGTAGCGTGCAATGGCCTGGGACTCGATGCGTGACAGGCGGGTATCGAAGCGGAAACGATGGCCCTTGCTGTTGACACGGCGGTTTTCCCAGCCGAAACTCAGGCGAGGCCCGGTATCGGTGCCGTAACCCAGTCCAAGCGTGTAGCGGTTGCGCTTGGCGGGCGTGGTGCTGATCAGGATGGGCACGTCCAGATTGTGGGTTTTGTCTTTTTCGGTCGAAACCACCACGCTGGAAAAATAACCGCTCGAACTGAGCGCGGACTGCAGGTTGGCCAGAGCCCGGGCATCGTAGGGTTCGCCCGGCTTGATGTGCACATAGCGTCTCACGAAGGCCGGAGCGAGTATGTCCTGCTTGATGGTGACTGTACCGAACCGGTAGCGCGGGCCGGTCTCGTAAACCAGTATGACGTCCGCCCACAGTGCTTTCGGATCGACCAGCAGTTCGTGCCGTTTGAATTCTGCATCCAGGTAACCGTGTTCGACGGCGGCTTCCTGCAGTTGCTGCTTGGTTTGCGAGTAAGCTTGCTGGTCGAGCCTTTTCCCGATCTGCAGCGGTGTGTTTTGCTCCAGAGACTTGAAGATCGGGTCATCCGCTCCCGGGCCGGTCACCTCGATCTTTGCGTGGCGCAGGATGACCGGCTTGCCCGGATCAATGCGATAGGTGGCGGTCCAGTTGTCGCCGTCGTGCGCGAGCCGGGAATCGATGTGGGGCGAGAAATAGCCGAAGGGCTGCAGGGCCTGGCGAATTTCCGCTGGGGCCTGGGAATACAGTCGGCGGATCGTGACTGCCGGATGGGTACCGAAATTCTTGTAATGCACAATGCTGAGCGTTGCCAGCACATTGACCTTGAGCGGATCCTTGACACCTTCCACGTTCACGCTTACGTTCGTCGCGGCAAGTGCCGGCGCGGTAACCACGGCCACCAATGCCCCGGCCAGCAGGGCGAGATTGATTGACCGCATCGGGATACGGATTTTCGGGTGGATACGTGCGCTCAAACGGGATGAATAGCCAACGGCAACACTCCTACATGATAGAACCTATTGCCCGCCAAGATATGGCGAGCTATCTCTGCCTTGCCCCGGAGACTGTCAGTCGGGTACTCACCCGTTTCAGGCGAATAAATGGGTCGAGATCACCCGACATGAAGTCCGGATCACCGACCGTGATGCGCTTGAGGTGTTGTGTCCCTCGGGTTGGCACATCCAATCAGACAGGACACTAGCGGCTTACACCACTTGCGAATAACGTGGGGTAGTGACGGTGTGGGCAGCGGCTGCCAGGTGAGCATCGAAAAGCATCGCTATCGCTCGCAGGAATAGCCGCCCGCGCGGCAAAATATCCAGTCGGTCGTTCCCGCAGCGCACCAGTCCGTCGCGTTCGAGCGGTTCGAGGCGCCTCAAGGCGTCGCCGAAGTAATGCGTGAAGCGAATAGCGTGGCGGCTTTCAAATTCCGGGAACGGGACGGAGTCGCGACACATGATCGCTCCGATCACGTCCCTGCGTATTCGGTCGTCCCGGTTGAGTATGTAACCGCG
The DNA here is from genome assembly GCA_049581885.1 of Gammaproteobacteria bacterium. Taxonomy (GTDB): domain Bacteria; phylum Pseudomonadota; class Gammaproteobacteria; order JAKDMP01; family JAKDMP01; genus JBAUSV01. The sequence goes on from JBAUSV010000102.1 coordinate 16,253, forward strand.
TTCAGCCGGGTGTCTGCCGGCTTGAACGGCTGTTTGCCAGTCCCGTGCCGTGTGGGTGTTCTGGATGTAAGCGCCGCCCAGGGAGCCGATTGCGCTTGCTCCCAGACCGAGCAGGTCGCCATGGGGGCCAGGCATGTAGCCCTGAAAGTTGCGCACCAGGGTTTGTGCTTGGCGTGATCGGGATAGACCGTCCCCGGGCCGCGCAAAATGATCCATGCCAATGTACTCGTAACCGGCTTCCGTGAGCCGCTCAATGGCCTGCACGAGAAGGGCGATCCGCGCCGCGCCGCGCGGCAAGGCCTCGGTTTCCAGCAGACGCTGGGCACGAAAACGGGTTGGTAGATGGGCATACCCATAGAGCGCAATTCGATCCGGGTCGAGATCGATCACATGGGTGAGCGTTCGTTCGAAGCGTTCGGCATTCTGATGAGGAAGGCCGTAAATAAGGTCGAAGTTGAGTGAATCGAAACCGACGCTGCGCGTGGCTGCGACCAGCGACTCCAGGGCTTCGGGCGCATGCTGACGGTTGATGGCCTGTTGTACTTCCGGGTCGAGATCCTGAACTCCGAAACTCAAGCGGCTGAAGCCTATTTCATGCAGGCTGAAAATGTCGTCCGGCGAGACGGTACGCGGATCGATCTCAATCGACCAATTCGAGCGGGATGGAGGTGCAAAGCGTAATACGCTACCCAGTGCCTCGAGCATCTCGCGCAACTCTTGCGGCCTGAAGTAGGTCGGCGTGCCGCCTCCGAGATGAATTTGTTCTACCTCGCGGTTGTCCGCGATAAGAGGTGCCAGAAGTTGCGCTTCCGCGGGGATCAGCTTGCGGTATTCCGACGCGCGTTGAGTGTTGCGGGTAATCACGCGGTTGCACGCACAATAAAAGCACAGGGAGTGGCAGAAGGGCAGATGCAGGTAGAGCGATAATGGGGCGGGTTGCGGATCGGTATTGGAACGTTCGATGGCTTGCGCAAGATCACGGAATCCGATTCCGTTGTGAAAATCCGCAGCAGTCGGATAAGAGGTATAGCGCGGCGCCCGCACAGAATAGCGTTCCGCAAGTCGCAGAAGATCATCCATCGTGGGTTACCTTATTCATGCACGTGTGCGATTATGCCCGGGTGACGATACCTATATCTTGACATAGATCAGATAGCCTGCTGTTGGACAGCAGGGCGTCCTGAATACGGCAGACGAAGGCGGTGAGCGTATTGCCGAGAACGACGTCTGATTATAAGAGAGCCGCCGGGACACCGGTTATTCGAGCGCAACGATCTGGAATATTTCTTCCTCCTGGACGAAGTGCAGACGCAGGATGGCGCTGAGGCTGTAGAGGAGACGGCGCAACTGGCCGAGTTCGAAATCCGGGAGCGGCCCGGGCGGCAAGTCTTCGAGCAGCCGGCTGTAAAGGCGGGCGAGATGGAATATTTCACGGTGCGTCCGGCTCATCGCTGCGAGTGGATCGCTGCCATGAAGAACGCCGGCGAGGCGTGGATAGAGGCTCTCCTCGTCTGCCCGCTCGTGCGGAAGCAGTTGCGTGCGGAGCATTTCTCCCACCGCTTCCAGTTCCGGGCGCACGTGCTCGGGTTCGGGATCGCTCACGGCGCGGGCGGCCGCGTCGAGGCGGTCGAGGAACGGCATGAGGTGATCGTGCTCGGTGCGCAGCTGTTCTACTGCGCTTTGGGGAATCATATGCCGGCGGGTGGACGCTCGAGGCGGCGTCGCCGCGCGCAAAGCGTTGAGGATGACCGCCACGTCTATGACTTCCTGGAGCAGCGCGCCGAACATGGGCGCGATGAATCCGCTCGCCGCAAAACCCATCGCGACCAGCGACAGGCCCATCCCGGCGAAGACGCTTTGCAGGGCGATGCGGCGGCTGCGCTGCGCAATGAATATGCCTTCCGCAAGGCGGTCGAGCCGATCGACCAGCAGCACGGCGTCGGCGGCTTCCGAGGATGCCGACGCGCCACGCGCACC
>JBAUSV010000103.1:0-1630 GCA_049581885.1 Gammaproteobacteria bacterium
CGCTAGACGACAGCCACAACGCTTATAACGCCCTGCTCTCCTCCGCAGCCATCGATTTTGCAACCGCCCAGGTCAGCGTAATACCGGCTTCGTCACCCGGTGCGGCTGCGGCGGTGCAGCTTGCGCCCTTCGATCTGCCCGGGGTCCGCATCGTGAACCGCGTACACACCGGCCCCGCCGCAAGCGCCTGGTCGGTAAGGGTCGATCGCCGCACTGCGCATCGCCGCGACACGCTGACCGTCACCGGAACTGCGCCCGCAGGCGCCGCACCGCATCGTTTCTGGCGCGCGTTGAGCGATCCCGACCGTGCAGCCGGGGCTCAATTGCTGGCCCTGTTGGCTGCAGCAGGAATTGAGGTGGACGGCGGTGTGCACATCTCCTACAAGCCTGTCGCCACGGGCCGGACGCTGGCACGGGTCAGGGGCCAAACGTTAGCACTGCAACTGCGCCGCATGCTGACCTGGAGCAACAATTTCATGGCGGACACGCTGGCACTCGATCTGCTGCGCACCACGCAGCCACCACCGCTTGCGCTCGATGCCAGCGGCCGCTTGTTGACCGAGCGAGGCCGTGCACTGGAAGCCGGTTCCGGATTGTGGGGCAAACATGCGCCCGGACTTGAATTGGTGAGCGGCAGCGGTCTAACGCCCGCCAACCGGGCCAGTGCGCGCGATCTGGTTGCCTTGCTGGCTGCGATGTACCGGAAACCGGGCCTGTTTCCGAGCTTCCTGGGCGCTTTGACGGTACCGGCCTACACGCCGGTGAACATGCTCAAGGCACCGGAAAATCCGGCATGGATGGACGCCATTGCCGCCAAGACTGGTTCGCTCAACGAGCCGCACAGCGTATTCGCGCTGGCTGGATATGCCCGCCTTGCCGACGGGCACTGGGGCGCCTTTGCGGTTGTCATCAATGGCAGCAAGACATACGACGTGCCTCTGGCCACGGCAATCGACGCCACCCGCAAAGCGCTTACGCCATACCTGCAAAGCCCGCGTTAGTCGATACAATCGGTGGCACCGACATCCTGCCGCGCCAACCAATAATCATTCGCCCCGATGCACACAGGGCAGTCTGCGCAGCAGACCGGTCATTCAGGTTTCTATGCCTTCGTGACGCAGGGCTTCGCGCAGCGGCGCTATCCAGGGCTCGTAATTACGCCACCGGCCAGCTGCATGACGATAAAGCGGTTGCCGCGCCTGCCACACGCTGGCGGTCGAGATGGCACCTTCGCCGTCCGGCGGCGCTTGCAGTACGGCCGGTTCCCATTCCAGGCCCAAACCTTCGAGCAGCATGCGCAATTCACACTCCGGGTCCTCTACGACCTTTTCGTAATCGACGTGCAGCACAGGCACCGGCAACACCTTGTCCCACCAGGCCATGGCACGTTCGTAAAAACCGTACATCCAGGCGAGATCGCTCATGCGGTAGGCATAGTCATTGCGGGGATGGGCAAAATTCTGGAACCAGAGCGAAAGCGCCGTATCCAGTGGGTCGCGCCGACAATGCACGATACGGGCCCGTGGAAAAAGGCGAGAAATAAGCCCCAAATGCATGAAATTTATTGGATTCTTGTCAATTGCCTCCGTTCCACGCGGCACCCCCCCGGGGATGCGTGCTGTCCAGCGCC
>JBAUSV010000104.1:0-2312 GCA_049581885.1 Gammaproteobacteria bacterium
GACCAGTACCGACCCTAGAAAAAGCTCCTCGAGTCTGCTTTCTGCAGAAAAATGCAGCAGCCAGCTCATCACCCGTTTCCCGACAAAAAAAAGCAGTGCGATAACGACGATCGCACTGGCAACCGTCTGCAGAAGCACCATCTTCAGGTCATCGCCGTCGCTGGCAAGAAAACCGATCATGATCAGGATCGGGATCACCGCAATATCCTGAAAGATCAATATACCGGTGGCCCGGCGTCCGTAGGGTGCATAGATTCCCTTACTCTGCTTCAGATAGGTCAAAACGACCGCGGTCGATGACAGGGCCAGAGCTGAACCGACAATGAGCGATGCTTTTACCCCGATGCCGAAAATATAGTAGGAGGCAAGATAAAAGAGCAGGGCGCTGAAACCGACCTGCAGTGCCCCGTTCAGAAAGACGAGCTTCTTCATCGAGCGCAGTGTGCCCAGCGACATCTCCAGACCGATTGTAAACATCAAAAAAACGATTCCGAATTCACCGACCGTTTCCAAGGTATGCGAGTCTTTCATTTCATGCAGGTCAAAGAGATAGACAATAATCGTTCCGGTCATAATATAGCCGATTATCGGCGTAATTCCGAAACGTTTTAAGACAAGGTTGAGCACGACAGAAATTGCCAGGGCTACGATGACATAACTCAGACCGTTATCCATAATCACCCCCTTTTAATATTTTCTCCTATTATACCTGCTTGCCGCAAGTTTAAACACAATAAAACACCTCCTTGTAAGCTCGAATTTTTGAGATGCCTATAAGTCAGCCTTTGTTATAATCGCGCATCTGATAAAGGGGCTCGAAATGACGAAATATATCTTTGTAACCGGCGGGGTACTTAGTTCTTTAGGTAAGGGGATCACCGCGGCCAGTGTCGGGACACTCCTCAAACACGCAGGCAAAGATGTAGGTATGTTAAAGATCGACCCTTACATCAACGTCGATCCCGGCACCATGAGCCCTCTCGAACACGGTGAAGTCTTTGTGACCAAAGACGGTGCCGAAACGGACCTCGATATCGGAAACTATGAACGTTTTCTCGATACTTCTTATCTAAAGACAAGTAACTTTACAACGGGGCAGGTCTACTCTTCTGTCATTGAGAGAGAGCGGGCAGGCGGCTACCTCGGACAGACTATCCAGGTCGTTCCGCATATCGTCGGTGAGATCGTCGACCGCATTAAAAAGGCAGGTGAAAGCCATGATATCCTGGTGGTCGAACTTGGCGGTACCGTCGGCGATATCGAAGGACTGCCGTATATGGAAGCGATCCGTCAGATGAAACATGACGACGAGGTTGCCGGTACATTTTTTATCCATGTCACGCTTATCCCTTACATCAAAGCAGCCGGCGAATACAAATCCAAACCGACCCAGCATTCGGTACAGGAGCTGCGCCGCATCGGTATCACACCGCAGATGATCATTGCCCGAAGCGAGTACGATCTGCCGAAATCATTCAGAAAGAAACTTGCCCTCTCCTGCGATGTCAAGCAAGACAGCGTTATTCTGGCCCTGGATGCGCCGACCGTCTATGCCGTTCCGATCAGTTTTATGCAGCAGAATATCCTGGCGCCTATCGCCAAAGAGCTTGACCTCGGCGAACTGACACCCAACATGGAGCAGTGGGATTCACTGGTCAAAAAGATCGTCTCACCGACCAAACGCACTGTTGTCGGTTTTGTGGGCAAATATCTTGAACTCAAAGAGTCCTACAAGTCGCTGATCGAGGCGCTGATCCACTCGGGAGCCCATCTTGATGCCAAAGTAGAGATCTGCTGGGTTGACAGTGAAAAGATCGAAGAGGCCGGTGCAGCGGCCCTTCTGAGTGACTGCGATTCCATCCTGGTTGCCGGCGGTTTTGGCAACCGCGGTATCGAAGGCATGATCCAGGCTATCGAATATGCCCGTGTCAAGAATATACCATATCTTGGTATCTGTCTTGGTATGCAGCTCACTCTTGTCGAATATGCACGCAATGTTCTTGGGTTTGAAGGCGCCAATTCCGTCGAATTCGATCCTGAAACCCCTTACCCGATGATCTACCTGATCGATGAATTCATCAATCAGACAGGAGATAAAGAGCTGCGTACGCACACCTCGCCGATGGGCGGCACACTGCGTCTGGGAGAGTACCCTTGTGAGACGAAAGAGGGTTCGATCATCCGCGAAGCCTACCATGGCGAAAAACTCATTTTTGAACGTCACCGTCACCGCTATGAAGCAAACCCGACCTACAGAGATGAACTGGAAAAGGCTGGCATGATCGTCACCGGCGAGTCCAACGGTCTTATTG
>JBAUSV010000105.1:0-16284 GCA_049581885.1 Gammaproteobacteria bacterium
GTTGCGTGATGCGGTGGAGCAGGAGTTTCTGACTTTGAACGAGCACGAGCAAAGCGTGCGATTGGTGTTGGCGAAAATGGAAAGCGATTTCATCCGACGCATGGCGGCGTTTCACAATGAGTGACGAACCCGAAACAAAACACGTGAAGCCGACGTTGAGTGAGGAGGTCGGCGCGAAGGCGGCGCGCAAGCTCAAGGCACAGCGCAACGCCGCGCCGGGTGTCTGGTTTGGCCTGGGCATGATGGGGATTATCGGGTGGTCGGTGGCCATACCCACACTGCTAGGCGCGGCGCTCGGGCTATGGCTCGACCATCGTTATCCGGGCGGACCTTCATGGACATTGGTGCTGCTGGTGGCCGGGCTCGCGCTCGGATGTTTCAATGCCTGGCATTGGGTCACCCGGGAAGGCAAAGCCATACGGCACGAACAGGAGGATAAGGATGAATAAATGGGTCACACTGGCGTTGGCATTGGCGGCGGGACTGGTGCTCGGCGCAGCGTTCTTCGGCGGCCTGTGGTGGACGGTGCGCAGGGGGGTATCATCCAGGCGACCGGCGATTTTATTCATGGGCAGCATGCTGTTGCGGACAGCTCTCGTCGTCGCGGGGTTTTATATAGTTTCGGATGGGCATTGGCAGCGGTTTCTGGCATGCCTGTTTGGATTTGTCATCGCGCGTTTAGTCGTGACGCGGCTCTCCGGCCCGCCACTCGAACATTACGACGCGCCAGCGAAGGAGCCCGGTGATGCGCCTTAGTCCCGACGAGGTCATCTTCTGGCAATACGGGTTTTTAAAACTCAACGCCACCATCGTCTTCACCTGGGCGGTGATGCTGGTGCTGGTCGTGGGTGCGAAGCTCATTACCCGCAAACTTGCCATCGGCCGGAAACGGGCCCGCTGGCAGAATCTGCTCGAAATCATCGTCATTGCCATCGAAAAACAGATCGAAGAAGTGGGCCTCAGTCATCCGGAAAAATATCTCGGCTTTCTGGGTACGCTCGTGTTGTTTCTCGCCATGGCCGCGCTCTGCACCATCATCCCCGGCTATCAGCCGCCGACGGGCTCGCTCTCGACCACAGTGGCGCTGGCCCTGTGTGTGTTCGCGGCCGTGCCGCTGTTCGGTATCGAGGAGCGGGGATTGGGCAGCTACCTCAAGTCCTACGCGCAGCCGACGTTCATCATGCTGCCGTTTAACATCATCAGCGAAATCTCCCGCACGCTGGCCCTGGCCGTGCGCCTGTTCGGCAACATGATGAGCGGAGCGATGATCATCGCGATTCTGCTCAGCATCACACCCTTCATCTTTCCGATCATCATGACGGCGCTCGGACTGCTTACCGGCATGGTGCAGGCCTATATCTTTTTTATCCTGGCTGCGGTTTACATTGCGGCCGCAACGCGTGTCCGCACGCCTGATTCAAAACCTGAGCACAATCATTGAACGCTAACGTTCAAAGGAGACATAACTATGGATAGCATGACGATTATCGCGGTGGCATCCATCGCCGCCGCCGGTATCACCACCGGTTTCGGCACCATGGCGCCTGCCCTGGGCGAGGGGAAGGCAGTCGCCACGGCGCTGACTTCGCTGGCCCAGCAGCCCGATGCTTCCGCCACCATCACCCGGACGCTGTTCGTTGGCCTGGCGATGATTGAGTCCACGGCCATCTACTGCTTTGTGGTTTCGATGATTCTTGTTTTCGCCAATCCGTTCTGGAACCACGTCATCGCCGAAGTCGCCGGAAAGTAAGCAAATGTTGATCGACTGGTTCACCGTCGCCGCCCAGGTGGTCAACTTCCTGATCCTGGTGTGGCTGCTGAAGCACTTTCTATACAAGCCCATCCTCCGGGCCATCGACGCGCGAGAGCAGCGGATCGCGTTGACGATTGCAGGCGCCGATGCGAAAAAAGCCGAAGCCCAACAGGAGCGCGAAAAGTTCCGGAACAGGAATGAAGCGTTCGACCAGCAGCGCACTGCTCTCTTGAGCCAGGCAACGGATGAGGCGAAGGCCGAACGTGAGCTGTTGCTGGATCATGCGCGGCAGGACGCGAATGCCCTTCGAGTGGAACAGCAGGATGCACTGAAGCGTGAACAACAACACCTGAATGCCGAAATCGCCCGTCGTACTCGGGAGGAAGTGCTTGCCATTGCTCGTAAAGCACTGACGGACCTTGCCGGGATTAGTCTGGAGGCGCGCATGAGCGAGGTGTTTGCGCGTCGTTTGCAAGCGCTGGACCATGAGACGAAAGATGATTTCGCTGAGGCCGTGAAAACATCGTCCGAACCGGTGCTGGTGCGCAGCGCCTTCGAATTGTCCGCAGAGCAGCGCGCCGTAATCCAAAACGCGCTAAACGCCGCCTTGTCGGCGGAAATCCCGATTCGGTTCGACACCGTGCCGGAGGTGATCGGCGGCATCGAACTCAGCGCCAAGGGACGCAAGATCGCCTGGAGCATCGCGGATTATCTAGGGTCAATGGAAAAGAGCATCGGCGATTTGCTGGCGTCATCCAACCCGCAAGCCAAAATCGAGCCGGAGCCGCAATCCGGTGTGCAATTTGCCGCGCGCGACCAGACCGAATGAGCACGCCGTCTGATTCCTTGCATCGTGCCCTTGACCGCGCGTTCACTGGTCTAAGCCAGGGGCGTGAAAGCTACACGCCGCAATTGGTGATGCAGGAGGTGGGTACGATCACCGGCGTGTCCACGGGTATCGCCCGGATCTCCGGCCTGCCCGGTGTGGGCGTTGACGAGCTGGTGAGATTTCCCGGCGATGTGTTCGGCATCGCGTTCAACGTGGACGAGGAAGAAGTTGGCGTGGTGCTGCTGGGTGAATACTGGCATCTGCAGGCCGGCGATGAAGTCGAACGCACCGGTCGGGTCATGGACGTGGCCGTGGGTGATGAATTGCTGGGGCGCGTTGTCGATCCGCTCGCTCGGCCCCTCGATGGTCACGGGCCGGTGCATGCCGGCGAGAGCCTGCCCATCGAACGTCCCGCGCCGCCGATCATGGATCGTGCGCCCGTCAGTGTGCCCCTGCAGACAGGTCTCAAAGTCATCGATGCGCTTATCCCCATCGGACGCGGTCAGCGTGAGTTGATTCTGGGTGATCGGCAGACGGGGAAAAGCGCCATGGCGATCGACACCATCCTCAATCAGCGCGGTAAAAATGTCCTGTGTGTCTATTGTGCCATCGGTCAACGCGCGTCCGCCGTGGCGAAGGCCGTGTCCATTTTGCGGGAGAAGCACGCGATGGATTACACGGTCGTCGTCGTGACCGAAGGCAACGAGCCGCCGGGCCTTGCCTACATCGCGCCGTATGCCGCCACCAGCATCGCCGAGCATTTTATGGAGCAAGGTCGCGACGTGCTCATCGTTTACGACGATCTCACGCATCACGCTCGCGCCTATCGCGAGTTGTCCCTGCTGTTGCGCCGGCCACCCGGTCGCGAAGCCTTCCCCGGCGATATCTTTTATATACATTCGCGATTGCTGGAACGGGCGACGCATCTGCGCGCGGACCGCGGGGGCGGTTCGCTGACTGCGCTGCCTATCATCGAGACCGAAGCGCAGGATATTTCCGCCTATATCCCGACCAATCTGATTTCCATCACCGACGGGCAGATATATCTCTCGCCGGCGCTGTTCGATTTGGGCGTGCTGCCCGCAGTCGATGTCGGTAAATCCGTTTCGCGCGTCGGCGGCAAGGCGCAACGGGCGGTCTACCGCGCGGTGACGGGCGACCTCAAGCTCGCCTATGCGCAGTTCGAGGAACTCGAGAGCTTTGCCCGGTTCGGCGCCCGCCTGGATGAGGATACCCGCAAGATCATCGAGCATGGACGACGCATCCGCGCCTGTCTCAAGCAGCCGGAATTCGCCCCGGTGTCCGTGGCGGCACAGATCACCATCCTGTTGGCGTTGACCGCAGAACTGTTCGACGACGTGCCGCTGGACCGGATGACGGAGGCCGAGCAGGCCGTGCGCAAGGCGGCGGCCGAAATCCCGGCGGAGCTGAACGCGCGATTGGCAGGCACCCAGAAACTGAGCGGTGAAGATCACGAAACGATCATCCGCATCGCCCGAGTGGTGTTGGCTCCTTTTCAATCCGAGCCCGGGCCCAAGGCGGCACTCAAGGCGCAGTCATGAGCGACACTACCGCGAGTCTGCGCCGCAAGATCTCCAGCGCCGGCGATCTCCAATCCGTTGTCCGCACCATGAAGGCCATGGCCGCGTCGAGTATCAGCCAGTACGAGCAATCGGTGCACGCCCTGGCGGACTACTATCGCACGGTGGAACTGGGCTTGAGTCTCTGTTTCAGGGACATCGGTTCGATGGCTTCGATGCCGGGCGAGACCCGACGAGCGAAGGCGGACACGATTGGTGCTGTGGTGTTTGGTTCAGACCAGGGATTGGTGGGCCAGTTTAATGATGCTGTGGCTGAATATGCGCTCACGACACTCGCAGACTTGTCCGGAGAATTTCGGGTCTGGGCAGTCGGAGAGCGTGTTCACGCATGTTTGGAAGACGCACGTTTGGCGAATGCGGGATCGGCGTTGATGGGGCTTTTCAACGTGCCGAACTCCGTCAAGGCCATCATCCCGCTGGTCGGACAGATTCTCGTGGAAAGCGAGACGCACCGCAGCCAGGGTGACATTAACGAGCTCTACCTCTTTTACAACCGCCCCATGTCCGATGCGGTTTATACGCCCGTCAGTCAGCGACTGTTACCCTTGGATGAAAGCTGGCGCCGCACCTTGGCCGAACGTCCATGGCCGACGGGTAACTTGCCCGAGGTGATGGGTGGCGGCACCGCGACCTTGCGGGAGCTGATCCGTGAATATCTTTTCGTCTCGCTGTTCCGGGCGTGCGCCGAATCCCTCGCCAGCGAGAACGCCAGCCGTCTCGTAGCGATGCAACGTGCCGACAAGAATATAGATGAACTGCTGGAGGGGCTTAACGGCACATTCCACCGTATGCGCCAGAGTGGCATAGACGAAGAACTATTCGATGTAATTGCCGGCTTCGAGGCGCTGGTCGGTGCGCCAAAGTGATCACAAGGATCTGCGCATGCGGGATCGAGGGAATAGGTGCGGCCCCGACGCCGTTAGACAGGATGACGACCAATGAACTGCATGGTTTTCTTTTGTCGCAGACCGGCATCAGCCGATTCGGGCCACGTGCTGCCTATACCAGGCAGTGCCCCATCCGTGATGAGCGCATTGAACGTAAACAGTCAATTTCCCGGCAAGGGCGGGACTTGCCGGAAATGCGAAACGGGTGCTGGAGCTGGTGTCATTGGAATCGTAGAAGGAGAGAGCATGGGCGGGTTTGAACTTTCGGATTGCGTAGGCCTTAACAGCAAGCGAATCGTGAATGCCAGCGAACACAGTCGCGGAACCTTCCAGAAGGCGAGATGAGCTTCTTTTCCCTGGTCAGCATCCTGATCTCGCTTGCGGCCGTCTCGAGCTACGTTAATTACCGTTATATCAAGCTGCCGACTACTGTCGGAGTCATGCTGGTGGCGCTGGTCGGTTCGCTCGTGTTGGTCCTCATCGGGCCTTACTCCGAGGGTTTCCGCGAACAGGCTACGACCATGGTCTCGCAGATCGACTTCAACCAGGTCGTGCTACACGGCATGCTCGCTTTCTTGCTGTTCGCCGGCGCGATACACGTGAAGCTCGGGGATCTCGGGCGCGAATGGCTGCCTATTTCGTTACTCGCTATTTTCGGGACACTCATCTCCACGTTCATTGTTGGCGGTGTGACGTGGTTGGTCCTCGGCTGGCTGGGTCTGGGTATTCCATTCCTGTATGCGCTGATTTTTGGCGCTCTGATTTCGCCGACCGATCCCATCGCGGTGCTGGGCATCATGAAGTCCGTTGGTGCCCCCCGGCAGCTCGAAACACAGGTGGCTGGAGAGTCGCTGTTCAATGACGGGCTGGGTGTCGTCATCTTCCTGGTGCTCCTGCAACTCGCCGGCCTGGGCAAACCCGCTGGCAGCGGCGCCGCAACACCGATCTCGATCGGGGTCGGCGCGGTGGCAATGCTGCTGCTCAGGGAGGTGGGTGGGGCCTTGGTGTTGGGACTTACGGCGGGAATCCTGGCCTACCACATGCTCAAGCGTGTCGACAATTATCAGGTCGAAGTCCTGCTCACGCTCGCCTTGGCTATGGGGCTCTATGCTTTGGCGGATGCCCTGCATTTGTCTGCCCCAATCGCCGTCGTAGTCGCGGGGCTGTTCATAGGCAATCAGGGTCGAGCCTTCGCCATGACGGAGAAGACGCGTGATTACGTCGATACCTTTTGGGAACTGGTTGATGAAATCGTCAACGTCGTGCTCTTTCTCTTGATCGGCCTGGAGCTTCTCGTGCTGCCTATTGAACTCGGCTGGCTGGTGGCCGGAGTGCTCTCTATAGTTGTCGTGCTGGCGGCACGCTGGTTGAGTGTCGCGGGAATCATCGGACTGCTAAGCCGGGTGAGGACGCAGTCGAAAGGGTCGATATCGATCCTTACCTGGGGCGGATTGCGCGGCGGCATCTCGGTAGCCATGGCGCTGTCGATACCGGCCAACCCCTCGCGCAGTCTGGTGCTGACCCTCACCTACTTCGTGGTGGTATTCTCGATCCTCGTCCAGGGCTTGACCGTGAGCCGGGTCATTCGAGCGACCAGCTCCCCGACGGCGATCCCTCAGGGATCTTCAAGGCTTTGAGCAAAGGAGTTCCAGAATGCCAATTCGACTCGATGAAGAAAGCGGCGGCACGGTACTTCCCGTTCAAGTTGGCGTAAATAATTGGCAACAGGGCGAGGTCTGAGGCTTCGTCAAAGACAAGAGGGGATCGGCTATGAAACCGAATACAGATCAGCCCAAGGCTAAGACTGCCGAATCCAATTCCGATGCAAAGGACGATCTAAAGTCGCTTCCCATGCCGGAACTGCAGGCAAAGCTGGGGTCGTCCCCGGACGGTCTCACACAAGCCGAAGCGCAGAAGCGACTGGCCCAATATGGGCCTAACGAGATTGAGGAAAAGAGAACCAATCCTGTTCTTAAATTTCTTTCCTATTTTTGGGGCCCCATCCCGTGGATGATCGAGGCGGCGGTAATTCTGTCAGGCGTAATCCAGCACTGGCCGGACTTCGGCATTATCCTGCTCCTGCTTGTGGCCAATGCGGTGGTCGCATTCTGGGAAGAACACACGGCGGGCAACGCCATCAAGGCCCTCAAGGCCAATTTGGCGATCAAGGCCCGGGTAAAACGGGACGGCAAGTGGCTCAACCCGCCGGCTCGCGAATTGGTGCCGGGCGACGTCATCCGTCTACGTCTGGGCGACATCGTGCCGGCGGATGCGCGACTCCTGGACGGCGATCCGGTGGAGGTGGATCGGTCCGCGCTGACCGGCGAGTCATTGCCCGCCGAACGCAAATCCGGCGAGGCGGTATTTTCCGGTTCGATCATCCGTCAGGGTGAAATTGGTGCATTGGTCTATGCGACCGGAACGAACACCTACTTCGGAAAGACGGCGTCACTGGTGCAGGAGGCGAATACCGTCAGCCATTTTCAAAAGGCGGTTTTGAAGATCGGCAATTACCTGATCATCCTCGCAGGGGTGATGGTGGCGGCGATTATCACCGTCGCGATCCTCAGGGGCGACCCGATTCTCACCACGCTGCAGTTTGCCCTGGTGCTGACGGTGGCCGCGATTCCCGTGGCGATGCCGACGGTGTTGTCAGTGACGATGGCCGTTGGCGCGCGCCTGCTTGCCCGGAAAAAGGCGATTGTCAGCAAACTGGTGGCCATCGAGGAACTGGCGGGCGTGGATGTCCTGTGCGCGGACAAGACCGGCACCCTGACCCAGAACAAGCTGACGCTGGGCGATCCGTTCAGCGTGAATGAGGGCGCTGCCGATCAGGTCATCCTCAATGGTGCGCTGGCGTCGCGGGCGGATGACAATGACACGATCGATCTGGCCGTGCTGGACGGATTGAAAGACAAGGAGGCACTCAAGGCTTATGAAGTAGTTCATTTCCAGCCCTTCGACCCGGTGCATAAACGCACCGAGGCCAGCGTCAAAACCAAGGACGGGAAGACGTTCAAGGTGGCGAAGGGCGCGCCGCAGGTGATTTTGGAATTAGTTACCAATACCGCGCAGGTCAAGCCCGCTACCGACAAGGCGGTCAACGAATTTGCCGCGCGCGGCTTCCGCTCGTTGGGTGTCGCGCGGGCCGAGGGCGACGGCCCATGGCAACTGGTCGGCGTGTTGCCCCTTTTCGATCCGCCGCGTGACGATGCCAAGGCCACCATCGCGACCGCAGTGGCGATGGGCGTGAAGATCAAGATGGTGACGGGCGATGCACTGGCTATCGCCAGGGAAACCGCGAAGAAGCTGGGCATGGACGCCAATATCCTCGATGCGGCCAGCCTGGGCGACTCGAAGAAAGAGGAAAGCACAGAGGTGGCGAAGTCCATCGAGCAGGCCGACGGTTTTGCCCAGGTGTTCCCCGAACATAAATTCCATATTGTGGATGTCCTGCAAAAGCGCGGACACATGGTCGGCATGACGGGTGACGGGGTGAATGACGCGCCCGCGCTGAAGAAAGCCGATTGCGGCATCGCCGTTTCGGGCGCGACGGACGCGGCGCGTGCGGCGGCGTCCATCGTGCTGACGACGCCCGGCCTGTCGGTGATCATTGATGCCATCAAGGAAAGCCGGAAAATATTCCAGCGGATGAACAGCTATGCGATCTACCGCATCGCCGAGACGCTGCGCGTACTGTTGTTCATGACGGCGGCGATTTTGATTTTCAATTTTTATCCATTGACAGCGGTGATGATCGTGATGTTGGCGCTGCTTAACGACGGCGCCATTCTGTCCATTGCCTACGACAATGTTCATTACAAGGACGAGCCCGAAGCCTGGAACATGCGGCTCGTGCTGAGCATCGCCTCGGTGCTGGGCATTGTCGGGCCCATTGCCGCGTTTGGCCTGTTCTACCTGGGCGACCGCGTTTTTCACCTTTCTCATCAGCATCTCCAGCCGATGATGTATCTGATGTTGTCGGTGGCCGGACATATGACGATATTTCTAACCCGTACGCGCGGCCCGTTCTGGTCCATACGCCCGGCAAAGATTTTGTGGATGGCGGTGCTCGGCACTCAAGCCGTGGCGACCTTGATCGCGGTCTATGGATTCCTCATGCCGCCCCTCGGCTGGAAATGGGCTGGATTCGTCTGGGGCTATGCCCTGATCTGGGCGATCTTGAGCGACCGCGTGAAACTGCTGGCCTACCGGATTTTTGATCCGGCCAAAAAAGGTGGGACGAAGCTTGAAACCACAGCCGGGCCTGAAGCCGATCCAAAGCCTGGTGCGAAACAGGAAGTTGAGCCGGAAACGAAAGCTGAACCGAAACCTGATGACAAGGCCGAGGCCAAGCCAGATACCAAAGTTGAGCCCAATACCGAGGCTACAACCGAGTCCGGATCTGACGCTGAAGCCAAGCCCGCAGTCGAGCCGAAACCGGAAGCCAAAGAAGTTGGGTCAAAACCCGAAGCCAGGGCGGAGTCTGATTTGAAGCCGCAGATCGCCAAGCGGGCCTACGAACTCTACGAGGCGCGAGACCACAAGGATGATTCAGCAGGCCAGGACTGGGAAAAAGCAGAGCGGGAAATCCGAAAAGGTAAAGCCGAGTCCGAAACCAAGCCAGAGGCGAAGGCCGAGCTGAAACCGGAAACCAAGGCGGTTGATCCTAAAACCGAAGCTAATGTGGAGGCGCAGCCCGATTCCAAAGCCGAACCCAAACCGGAAGAAAAAGACAAATCACAGCCCGAAGCCAAGTCCGAACCGAAACCTGGGACCGAGGCCAAGCAGCTGTCCGATGTGTCGCCGCAGCTCATCGAGCGAGTGCATAAACTTTACGAGGAACTGGGGCGCAAGGACGTTCGAGCAGTTGAAGACTTTGAAAAGGCGGAGCGGGAGGGTCACAAAGATGAGCCCCAAAAGTAAACAGACGCGACCAACGCTGCCGACATGACTGCAACGGTGCAGCAACGAACCGGGGACTGCATGAGATCATCTGCCACAAACCCGGATCACACCGCGCAGAAGCTGCGAATGGTGCAGAGTCAGGTGTCTCCCGACTTTCTGGATCGCAAGCACGAGTGGCATCGTCTCTTTGCCGGGGTTTGGGGCACTTTTCTTTTCATGCAAACATCTGAACAACGGAGGAGTAAAGATGAAGATTGATACCAGTGAATTCAGGGTTCCGCCAGGGGAAAAGGTCGACCTCAAAAAGTGGCCGACTCTGGTAAAGCCGGTGTACAAGTCGAAGAAGGAATACAGCCAACTTCTCCACAGGCATGTCGAGAAGCTGAGCGAGCTGCAGCGTCTGCACTATGCGTCCAACCGCTATGCGTTGCTGCTGATCTTTCAGGCGATGGACGCCGCCGGCAAGGACGGCACTATCCGGCACGTGATGTCCGGAGTCAATCCGCAAGGCTGCCAAGTGTTCAGTTTCAAGCACCCGAGCGCGACCGAGCTGCAGCACGACTTTCTGTGGCGCACCACCCGGGACCTCCCGGAACGCGGGAAGATCGGAATTTTCAACAGGTCCTACTATGAGGAAGTATTGATCACCCGCGTCCATCCCGAGATTTTACTCGGCGAAGCAAACCCGGATATGCCAAGTGACGACAAGACATTTTGGCATGATCGGTATCGCTCCATCACGAATCTGGAGAGACATCTTTACAGCAACGGGACTCATATCATCAAGTTCTACCTGCACCTGTCAAAGGAAGAACAGCGCAAACGCTTTCTGCAACGCATCGATGAACCGGAAAAGAACTGGAAATTC
The DNA here is from genome assembly GCA_049581885.1 of Gammaproteobacteria bacterium. Classification (GTDB taxonomy): domain Bacteria; phylum Pseudomonadota; class Gammaproteobacteria; order JAKDMP01; family JAKDMP01; genus JBAUSV01. The sequence continues at coordinate 10,847 of JBAUSV010000105.1, forward strand.
AGCATGGATGACATCAGGGAACGGGGGTTTTGGAAGCATTACATGGAGGCTTATGAGGATTGCTTGAGCGCGACCAGCACCGATCACGCGCCCTGGTACATCGTTCCCGCAGACGACAAGGAGAATGCCCGTTTGATTGTTTCCCAAGCCATCGTGGATGCGCTTGATGAACTCGGGATGGCCTATCCCGAGACCACCGCGAAGCGCAGGCAGGAACTGCAGTCCATCCGCAAGCAGCTTGCGAAGTAACATTCACCCGATTCCGTGTCTTGAAGGACCCGCCAGGGTCGCGCGGTGTGTCGACGTGGCCGTTCGAATTTCGCGCGACCGCGACCTTTCCGATTCGGGATGGAGGTAATCTCACCAACCTGTTGAAACGGGTTGACCAAGCGCTATAACAGGCCAAACAAGGCGGCAATGGTGTGGTTTTCGCCCCAAAAGAGGCTGGCTGGAAACGCCTTGCCTGTCGCTATTCGTCCAACTCTGTTATGTATGGCGAATAGAGCTTTCGGAGCGCTTTATCCGCGTCGGTATAAAAGAGCTCGATGGCCTCGCGGGCCTGCCCGGTCGTGAGATCACCGCTTGAAAGCTTTACGGTTCCCTGTCTTTTCAGCAGGCCGAATAATTTCGTCACCTCGCCGGGAAAGTTGCATTCGCTCACAAAAAGGAGGCTGCCGCGCGGGGCGTAGGCGGACAGCCACAGCAGCTTGCCCTTCGCCTTGTCTTCGAAGGCAAGCGTTGGAGCGCTCTTTTGGAGTTTGTCTGCACGTTCGACCTCGCCGATCCAGTCAAACCCGTCGTACGTTTCGAGCGCCTTCGCCAAGTCCATCTCTCCCAGACGTTCCTTCTGGTTGTCTGTGTGATGGGAATACTGCACTGTTACGTTGTACATCTCTCTTTCCTCTTGTTTGTTCATGTTCAGGTCACGCAAAGCAATCCATCCCGGCTGACGAAAAGGGTTTCAAGCCCTGTGTCAGCGCGGCACTCGAATTCGATCAGAAGCGGTTTTCCATAAGTATGACACTAACAGAAACAAGGTAGTAATTCGGTGCGAGCCCCCACATTCCTCGGATGCTACAGTGCCTTATCCAGAGACCAAGGCAAAGCGAGTGAAAACATGGCGAATACCGCACCCTATCCAATAGGAACGCCCGGACGCCCCTGGGGCGAGGCGGAAGTCGCAGAGTGGCGGTCCCGGCAGACGCGACAGCGCAGCTACGAGTCGAATGTGCTGAGTCGGGTCGAAGCTCTGCGCGAGCATTTTGACGTGGCGCAGTACGGGCGTCTGAACTACGAGCCGGATGCTTATCCCTTGTTCGTGATCAGGAGCCGCGATTGGCGCGCCGATTTGCCCTGTGTGCTGGTGACGGGCGGCGTGCACGGCTACGAGACCAGCGGGGTGTATGGGGCGCTGCTGTTCGCCGAACAGCATGCGGCGGACTACGCGGGCCAAGCCAATCTCATGATCGTGCCGTGCGTGAGTCCCTGGGGCTACGAGCGGATTCATCGCTGGAACCCGCAGGGGCTCGATCCGAACCGCTCGTTCCAGGCCGACAGCCCGGCGCCGGAATCGGCCGCCCTCATGGAACTGGTTGCACCGCTACGTGATCGCTTTGTCCTGCATATCGACTTGCACGAGACCACCGACACGGATGAGTCCGAGTTTCGACCGGCGTTAGCCGCCCGCGACGGTGTCGAGTACAAGCCGGGTGCCATCCCGGACGGTTTTTATCTGTGCGGCGATACCGAAGATCCGCAACCTGAATTCCAGCAGGCGGTGATCGCGGCCGTGGCGAAGGTTACGCACATCGCCCCGGCCGACGACAATGGCGAGATCATCGGCTCGCTCATGGTCGCACCCGGCGTCATCAACTACGCGCTCCGGGAGCTCGGCCTCTGCGCAGGAATCACCAATGCGCGCTACCGCACGACTACCGAAGTCTACCCCGACAGCCCTCGGGCGACCCCCGAACAATGCAACCAAGCCCAGGTAGCCGCAGCGCGCGCCGCCATAGATTATGCCCTCGCGAATCCGGGGTAAGTGGCCATGCGAGGCCCTGTCTGGTCTCGTTTAGCGGGAACAATAATTTGTCATGTTGTTGACTAGTCAACTTTAATGACTTATGCTTGAGCGCTCAAATATCTCTTGGATGCAATTCCATGACTACTCCCGCGGAAACCGAGCTTTTCATCAAGCTTGCGAATCTCCAGACGCTATTCCAGAAACGGATGACTGCTGCCCTATCTGTTCATGGCATCAGCCTGACGGAGTACCTGGTTCTGGGGCAATTGAGCCAAGCACCGGAAAAAAAGCTGCGCCGGATCGACCTGGCGCAGGCCGTCGGCCTCACGCCGTCGGGCGTGACTCGGCTGCTCAATCCCATGGAAAAGATCGGGCTGGTCTGCAAGGAGGCAGGCGCGCGGGATGCGCGGGTCAGCCTAGTCGCCATCGCGTCCGCGGGCGAGACGATTTTCCGCGAATCGGGCGTGACCTTCGCGGAAACCGCCAAGGAGCTTCTCGTACCGCTCGAGAGGAAGGACAGGGACGACCTGTACCGCATTGCAACGAAGCTGCTTTAGGGGCCACCATGAAAGCTCATATCCTGGAAAAGTTTATCCAGCGGGTCTGGAACGAAGGGAATGCCGAGTCGGCGCCGGATTTTATTGCGCCGGCTTACACGATTCATCATGACCCGGGCGATCCTTGGGAGGGTATGACGCTGGATCCGGAAGGTTTCAAGGACCGGGTAAGGAAGTCCCGCGCGCCGGTGCCGGACCAACGCTTTGAATTACAGGACGTGCTCGAGGGTGATGATCGCGTCGTCGTCACATGGTTGTGGAAGGGGACGCACCTGGGCGACATTGCCGGTTTTCCGCCGTCAGGGCAAGAGCTGAGCATGTCGGGAGCCACAGTCTATTACTTCGATGGCGAGCACATCACCGGACACTGGCAGATTGCGGATCGGCTGAGCATATACCGGCAGTTGCAGCAAGCCTCGACGAGGTGATTGCCCAAGTCGGATAGTGAAGTCGCGTGGGCAGCTTCCGCAAGCGCTTCTCAGCCCCAGTTCGCATGACAGTGGAAGACTTCGTCGGTGCGCTTAAGGTGTTCTTGATAGACCCCGGCGATACGGGCGCGCTGGACCGCGTCGTTTCGTTCATAGGCGTTGGTGTGCTGCTGTTGTTGTTGGTGGGCACTTCGGCCCGGTTCCGCCGTGTACTGAAAGGACAGATGTCGAGTAGATTGCCGCAGGTAAGGCGTAGGCGCCAAATCAGGCTACACGCGATACCGAGGAAATGGTTGGTGCGCGTATGAATCTTCGGGAGTAAGTCCGAGAGACCCAGTGTCAAGTTGCCGAGATGATAAAAAAATTTTTGTGAGGCGCGAATAAAATTGAAATAGTCAAAAATATCAAAAAGTTGCAATTTTTCCTTGTCTTTGCTTGGGGTGGTTCACGATCTTGCGTTTCCTCAATAATTGGTGCAGTATTGAACATTGAAGCTAGGCGGTACGTCTGCTCGTGAAAGTGTTGGAAGGGCCGGGTCAGGTCAAGATTTCAGGAGTCAACGGGGCGGCGGGAGTGCTTTTGTTTTTTTGCATATCCTGCTAGGATCGCCTTCCTGCATCCGGGCAGGCTTGGATAAGCGTACCGGTTCTGGTGTTTTAAAACGGTTTTTCAAAGGGTAAACAGTTATGTCTAAATCGGCGATTGCGGGATTGGGTGTACTGCTTGCCGGGCTTGCTCTGGCGGCGACCTCGCTGCCTGCTGAAGCTCAGCAACAGACATTACAACAGTCCGTGTCCACGCAGCAGAATATAGTCAAGCGCGGTGCGAAGACTCAGGCGAAGATTGACAACCTTGCGGATTCAACGCAGCAGCTGTTGTCGAAATATCTGGCAACCGAGCAGCAGATTGATCAGCTCAAGAAATACAACGACAATCTGCAGGGCTTGATCAGTGATCAGGACACCCGCGCAGCCTCGCTCAAAAAGCAACTGAGCCAGTTGAGCGACGTTGCCCACGGCATCGTGCCGCTGATGGGTCAAATGATCACCGGGCTTGACCATTTCATCAAGCTGGATGTGCCCTACCAGCTCGACCAGCGCGAGCAGACCGTGCAGAAGTTGCAGGATCTGATGACCAACTCGGACGTCAGCATTTCCGAGCGTTACCGCCAGATCATGGCGGCCTATCAGGACGAATTGCAGTCTGGACGCACGATGGATGCCTACCGGGGCCAGCTCACGGTGAACAACAAGCCGCAGACGGTCGATTTCCTGCGCTTGGGCCGTGTCGTGTTGTGCTACCAGACGCTGGACCAGTCGCAGACGGGCTGCTGGAATCAGCGCGCCCGCAAGTGGGAGGTCAAAGACGGTTTTCGCCAGGCGGTTACCAATGGCCTCAAGATGGCGCGCAAGCAAACTTCACCCACCTTGCTGAATTTGCCGGTGCTGCCTCCTGTTGCCGCCCAGCAGCAATCCCAGCAATCGCAGTAAGCGCGAGGAACAGAGACAATGAAACAGTTCATCAAATCGATTCCGTTATTCGTCGCCCTGGCCGCACTGCCGCTCATGGCGGCCACGGCACAGGCGCAGGCCGCACCAGCGGCAACGCAGCCGAATACACTGCAGCAGTTGCTTGACCAGGTGCAGGCCGATCTACAGCACCAGACCGCCGCAGATCAGGCGCGGCTGCGTAAATTCGAGCAGGCGCACGACAAGCAGAAAGCCCTGCTGGCAGATGCGGAGAAGACCCTTGCCCAGGAGAAAGCGCGCACAAAGTCGCTGCAGTCGCAGTTCGACGCCAACGAAAAAACGCTGGGCGATCTGACCACGACGCTCACCACACGTGAGGGCAATTTGGGCGAAGTGTTCGGCACCGTGCGTCAGACCGCGGGTGAATTCAAGAGCTCGCTCGACAGTTCGCTTATTTCGGCCCAATATCCCAATCGCAGTCTGTTCGCGGCCAAGCTGGCTGCCAGCAAGGCGCTGCCGTCCATTCAGAGTCTGAAAACCCTGTGGTACGACATGCTGCAGGAAATGGTGGAACAGGGGCAGGTGGTCAAGTACGAGACTGACGTTACGCTCAACAACGGCAGCAAGAAGCACACCGAAGTGGTGCGGGTGGGTGCCTTCAATACCGTCATGGGGAACAAGTACCTGCAGTACGAACCGACCGCGCAGGCGCTGGTGGTCATACCCAAGCAGCCGGCGGGCCGCTATACCAGCAGTGCGGCCGCGCTGTATAACGCCAGCGGCGACCGCTTTGTCGGTTTTGGGGTTGACGCCCTTCGCGGCCAGTTGCTGAGTCTGCTGATTCAGAACCCCAGTTTCAAGGGGCGGCTTGACGAAGGCGGACCCGTGGGCTACTCGATTCTTGTGCTGTTCGCGATTGCTCTGCTGTTCTGTCTGGAACGGGGTATTACGCTGACCATCA
>JBAUSV010000106.1:0-9253 GCA_049581885.1 Gammaproteobacteria bacterium
CGCCCAGGCTGCGGCCCTGCGCCGGGGCGCCCGGCCCGAGCGTTATCGCGTCGAGCTGCTCGCGGAAGGCGTGCGACTCGTCGAGCGGTGCGGCATCGCCGCGGCGGTAGACGTTGCGCATGAGTGAATAGCGCTGCGAGCGCACCTCGGTTACCCGGCGCAGGATCCGACGCATGGGTACGCCCAGCACGGCGAGCAGGTGCGAGGCCACCATCAGGCTGGCTTCCAGGGTTTCCGGGATTATCTCGTCGGCGCCGGCCTGCAGCAGTTCGTCCAGGTGCGAATCGTCGCGGGTGCGCACCAGGATCGGCAGGTCCTGGCGCAGGCGGCGCACGCTGGCGATGATGACCAGGGCGGTGTCCACGTCGGAATAACTCACCACCAACGCCCGGGCCCGCGCAATGCCCGCGGCCTCCAGCACCGAGGTCTGGCGGGCATCGCCGAAATAGACCGGATCGCCGCCCGCGTGGGCTTCGCGCACACGCTTGGGGTCGAGATCGAGCGCGACGTAGGCAAAGCCCTCCTCGTCGAGGAAGCGGGCGAGGTTCTGGCCCACCCGGCCGTAGCCGGTGAGGATGACGTGGCCCGCCACGTCGCTTTCCTGGATGGCCAGCGCCGAAGTGTCGATCTCGGGTTCCGGGCGTTCGTGCGGCGAAAGGCGCCGGGCGATAACTTCGTTGTAGCGCACCAGCAGGGGGCTGATCACCATGCTCAGCACCAGGATATTCAACGCGACCTGGGCCGTAGTGCCGGTCAGGTAGCCTTTCGAGAGGCCGAGCGTGAGCAGGGCCAGGCCGAATTCACCGCCCTGGCCGAGCACCAGCCCGGTGCGTAGCGCCGAGACCAACGGCGCCTTGAGCAGGCGGCTCGCGCCGAGCACGATCAACGTCTTGAAAACGATGAGCGCCGCAGTGCCCATGATGATGATCGGCGCATGGTGCAGGTACATGCGCGGGTTGGCGTACATGCCGACGGTGATGAAGAACAGGCCGAGCAGGATGTCGCGGAAGGGCCGGATGTCGGCCTCGATCTGCGTGCGGTAGGCGCTTTCGGCCAGGATCGCTCCGGCGACGAAGGCGCCGAGGGCCAGCGACAGGCCGGTGGCCTGCGTCGCCCAGGCCGAGGCGAGCGCTATGAGCAGGGAGGTGAGCAGGAATAGTTCGCCGGAATGCCGGTTGGATACTTCCAGCAGCAGTGGGCGAACCACCAGGCGCGCGGCCACGATCATGATGATCACCACCACCACGCCCTTGCCCAGCACGGCGGCGAAGGTCAGTCCCGAGGCGGCGAGGTTGGCATGGTTGCCGGCCAGTGCCGGAATCAGGATCAGCAGCGGAATGACGGCCAGGTCCTGGAAGAGCAGCACGCCGATGGCCAGGCGGCCGTGGATCTGGCGCAGCTCGAGCTGTTCGCCCAGCTGCTTGGCCACCAGCGCGGTCGAGGACATGGCGACCGCGCCGCCGAGCAGCACCGCGACGATCGGACGGGTCCCGGCGAAGAAATACAGCGCCAGGGCGGCGAGCACGAGGCTGACCAACACCTGCAGACCGCCCAGCAGGAAAACCTCGCGGCGCATCGCGATCAGGCGGTTGAGCGAGAACTCGAGTCCGATCGTGAACAGCAGGAAGACGATGCCGATCTCGGCGAGCGCCGAGGTGCCGGCGTTCTTCGGGACCCAGCCGAGAACGTGTGGGCCGACGCAGATGCCGGCGAGCAGGTAGCCGAGCGCGGCCGGCATGCGCAGCCGCTGGACCAGCCACACTGCGCCCACCGCCACGCCGAGCAGTATGATCACGCCGCCCAGCGAATCGGTGTTCATCGGTCCATTGCCGCCACGTTGTCCACGGCCTTAGCTTATACTGTCGCCATGCGATTTCATGTAGCCAGGGTCAGCGGCGGGACGCGCGCGGGCGCATAGCCGATTCCAACCCCCAAGCGATGCTTTTCCCTCGATTATTTGCACGGGCGCAGCCCCCCGACGGTGAGGCGCCGGATCCTGAGCGACGGCGCCAGTTCTGGCTGGCCTTTTTGTCGCTGGGCGTGGTGTTCGGCGATATCGGCACGAGTCCACTGTATGCGGTGCGCGAATCGTTGCATGCCATCGGCCATGCTCCCAGCAAAGCCGATGTGCTCGGCGTACTCTCGCTCGTAATCTGGGCTTTGATCCTGGTCATCTGCTTCAAGTATCAGACCTTCGTGCTGCGCGCCGACAACCGTGGCGACGGCGGCATCATTGCCTTGATGGCCCTTTTGCGTCACCGTAATCGGCCTGGCGCCGAACGCCAACCGGTCGGCGTCCCCCGGCGTACTCGCAAGCAGTGGGTCGCCGCTGGAGCCTGGGTGCTGGTGCTCGGCACCTTCGGCGCCTCGCTGCTTTACGGCGATGGCATGATCACGCCGGCCATCACCGTGCTCTCGGCCGTTGAAGGTCTGCGTGTCGCAATCCCGAGTCTGGGCAGTCTGGTTATTCCCGTTACCTGCGTCATCCTGTTTTTCCTGTTCTGGTTTCAACGCCGTGGCACGGCCGGGGTGGCGACCTGGTTCGCTCCCGTCATGGTGATGTGGTTTCTGGTCTTGGCGGGGCTTGGGTTCGCCTCGTTCGTGCACACACCGGCGGTGCTTGCGGCCTTTAATCCGGCATATGCCGTGGACTTTTTTCTGGTGCACAAGGGACTCGGGTTTGTGGTACTGGGTTCGGTGTTCCTGGTCGTTACCGGCGGCGAGGTACTGTATGCGGATTTGGGACACTTCGGTGCCCAACCCGTTCGTCGTGCCTGGTTTGCCCTGGTCCTGCCCTCACTATTGCTGAATTATCTGGGGCAGGGTGCAATGGTATTGCGTCATCCTGGCAGCGTGCCCGATTTGTTCTTTTCTCTGGCCCCGGCGTTTGCCGGAACCGTCCCCCTCTATATGCTCATTGCGCTCGCTACGGCAGCGGCTACTATCGCTTCGCAAGCAGCGATTTCCGGCGCTTTCTCGCTTATGACGCAGGCCATCGGTCTCAATATCAGCCCGCGGGTCAGGATCGAACGCACTTCGCGCACCGAGCGCGGGCAGGTCTACGTCCCCTCGCTCAATACGATACTCATGATCGCCTGTATCGTGTTGGTGTTGACCTTCCGCAGTTCGAATAACCTGGCCGGCGCTTATGGCGTAGCGATCAGCACCGACATGCTGATTACCACGCTGTTGATGTATATCGTCATGCGCCGGCTCTGGCACTGGTCGTGGATCAAGACGGCTCCACTGATCGCGATATTTCTGGCCATGGATATCCCGTTCTGGGGCGCCAACATGCTCAAGATAGAAGAGGGCGGCTGGGTGCCCTTGATGATTGCGCTGGTCGCCTTCGCCATCATGCGGATATGGACCAAGAATCGCGAACGCCTGATCAAGACGCTGCGGGCGCGTACCGACAATATTTCGGTATTCCTCGACCGGCTTGGTCACAAGATGCCGCACCGAGTGCCTGGTACCGCGGTATTTCTCGCCGCGCCGGGGCTGGGTATACCGCCCATGCTCAAGTATCATCTGCGCCACAATCAGGTGCTTCACGAGCAGGTTCTGCTGCTTTCGGTCATGACCTCCGACGAGCCGACGGTCAAGTCGCGCCAGCGACTGAATATCACTCCTCTGGGCTATGGATTCTACCGGGTGGTGATGCACTATGGCTTCAAGCAGGAACAGAATGTACTGATTGGTCTCAGGCTGGCGGCCGAACAACGTTTGCTGGAACTCGATCCGGAACGGGTGACGTTCTACATCGGTCGGGAAACGCTGGTGCCGGCACCGTATGGCGGACCCCTGTTCGGCTTGCGCCGCTGGTTGGCTCGCTATTGGCGCAAATGGCGGCATTTGCCGGAGCCCGAACAGCTTACTGTGCGCGAGGCGGGCATATTCCAGGCAATCTCCGAGCGCTTGTTCGTGCTCATGCATCGCAATGCCATACGTGTAACGGACTTTTTCAAGATTCCGGATGACAGAACCGTCGAGTTCGGTCTGCGTGTGCGCACCACCGCCCTGACGCGGGAAGAGGAATTGGCGCGCCAACGTTTGCGCATGGCTGCGCGGCACGCCGAGTCCGAAGAAGAACCATACTCGGAATCCGTCAGTAAATCTCTTTGAAGCGGGCAACATACAGCGTTGTGAACGCATAGAGATTTTTTCTGTCTCAAGGTCGCGAGGGCTTCGCATGAAGCGAAATTCACTCGACCATTTAACGAACAGGAGTTGCATATGCAATATCGCCGTCTGGGCCGATCCGGCCTGAAAGTGTCCGCCCTGTCTTTCGGCTCATGGGTTACCTTCTCGAACCAGGTGGACCGCAAGCATGCCGAAACGATGCTGGCGCAGGCCTATGAGGCGGGCGTCAATTTCTTCGACAACGCCGAAGCTTATGCGCAGGGAAAATCCGAAGAAGTGATGGGTGATGCGCTCAAGCGTCTCGGTTTCGAACGTGACACCTGGTGCGTGTCGAGCAAGGTCTTTTTCGGGCATGTAAGCGATCCGCTGCCGACGCAAAAGGGCCTCGCCCGCAAGCATGTGGTTGAAGCCTGTCATGCGGCGTTGCGCCGTTTGCAGGTCGAATACCTCGACCTCTATTTCTGTCACCGACCCGATCCGGATACACCGATCGAAGAAGTGGTGCGCACCATGAACACCCTGATCCAGCAGGGGAAAATTCTCTACTGGGGCACTTCGGAGTGGAGCGCAGCGGAGATTGCAATGGCCTGCGCCTACGGCGAACGCCTGGGGCTGGAAGGGCCCACCATGGAACAGCCTCAATACAATCTGTTCCACCGCCGGCGCATGGAGGTCGAATACGCTTCCGTGTTCCGCGAATACGGCATCGGCACGACCATCTGGTCGCCGCTCGCTTCCGGCATACTGAGCGGCAAGTACAGCGAGGGCATTCCAGAAAACTCGCGTTTCAATGTCAAAGGCTACGAATGGTTGCGCGACATGATCAACAGCGAAAAGGGCCGGGCGCGGATCCATGCCGCGAGCGAGGTGGCAACCATGGCCCGCCAACTCGATGCGACACCGGCTCAGCTTGCGTTGGCCTGGTGTCTGCGCAACCCGAATGTTTCGACCGTCATCCTCGGCGCTTCGCGTGCCTCACAGTTGAAGGAAAACCTGGATGCGGTGGAGGTTTACGAGCGTCTCGACGACTCCGTCGTGGCACGCCTCGAAGAACTCACCGCATCCGTCGCCGACTGAACAAATCCGAAAAAGCCGCGACGGTTTGCTGCGTTTTCGGATCTACGCTCGGCGCCAGATGAGGCAACGGTTGTTGGCCGGCATCGAAATGTCGCCGACAAGATTCAAACCGGCCTTTTGCGCCAACACGTTTACGGCCTCGAAGTCACGGATGCCCATGTGCGGTGCACCGGATTTCAGTGATGCATCGAAGGTAGCGTTGCTCGCGCTGGTGAATTCGCCTTTGTACTTGAAGGGGCCGTACACGACGACGGTTGCATCGTCCTTGAGCAGGGTGCCGATTCCGCGAAACAGGCATTCCACCTCGGCCCAACTCATGATGTGCAGCGTGTTGGCGGTGAACAGGGCATCGTAGCCGCCTGCCGGCCAGTCGTTCTTGACGTCGAAAGTCAGCGGCGCCGGTGTATTCTCCAGGGCGGCCTCCTTCAGCCGCAGGCCTATGCCGGGAAGGTTTTCGTCGCGGTCGGAGGCCTGCCAGGTTAAGTGCGGTAGTTCGGCAGCAAAATATTCCGCATGTTGCCCGGTGCCGCTACCGATTTCTAACACATGCATGCGCTCGGCGAAATACTTGCGTAGCACGGCAAGAATGGGATCGCGGTTGCGTTCGCAAGCGGAGGAGCTCGGTAGTGTCATGCAAGAGACGCTATGGACTTACTGAAAGCAACTGTCGCGTCGTCGCCCGAGAATACGAAAGACCAGCATGCCGCCGGCCAGGCCGAGGGTGAACACCACCGGTTCCCATATTCCCTGTGCAATGGCCGCGATACCGGGGCCGGGACAGAGGCCGCCAAGACCCCAGCCGATACCGAAGATGGCGGCGCCGGCGATAAGCGGGATATCGATGTCGCTCCGCGTGGGTAGCTGGAAGCCTCCGCCGAGCAGCGGGTGGGGACGGCGCAGGATGAAGCGGAAGCTGACCAGGGTGACGAGTACGGCCCCGCCCATGACCAGGGCAAGGGTTGGGTCCCACGTGCCGCTGAAGTCCAGGAAATCGATGATTTTAGCCGGGTTGGTCATTTGCGCCAGTGCGAGCCCGAACCCGAACAGCAGACCTGACAAGAGACTGATGAAGCCTTTCATTTAGAACACTCCGAACAGGTGGCGCAGTATGAACACGGTCAGCGTGCCGGTGGCCATGAAGGTCAGGGTCGCGATCAGGGAACGCATGGAGAGGCGTCCCAGGCCGCACACCCCGTGGCCACTGGTGCATCCACACCCCATGGCGGTGCCGTAGCCCACCAGCAGTCCGGCAAGGAGGAACACCGGCCAGTGCAGCACGGCGTGGAATGCACGGTGGCCGGGCACGAGCCAGAATTCGATGGCGGCGCCGCCGACCAGCCCGATCAGGAACAGCCAGTCGCGGGTACTTGCCTTGCCGGGGCGGCGCAGTGCTCCGTCGAAGATGCCGCTAATGCCGGCGATTTCGCCGTTCAGCCAGAGCAGCAGCGTGGCCGAGACGCCGATGAACAGCCCGCCAACGAATCCGCTGATAGGCGTGAAGTTGATAATGGTCATTTAACTGGGGGGTCCTTGTCGATGGTGGCGGAAAATGCTTGCGCATGGTCGAGGGGGATTTTCACGTAACGCACGGCATTGTTTTCGGCCGGCGGCAGTTCCCCGGCCCGTATGTTGATCTGGACCGAGGGGATGATGAGATCGGGCAGGTCGAGGGTGGCGTCGCGCTCCGTGCGCAGGTTCACGAATTCGTCCTCGGAGCGGCTGCCGCCGATGTGGATGTTGTCCCGTTTCTCGTCGCCGACGGTGGTCTCGTTGCGGAGCTTGCGATCCCCGGGGCCATAGTCATGGAGTACGAACAGGCGGGTTTCGTCCGGCAGCTCGAAGAGGCGGTGGATCGATTGGTAAAGCGTGGCTGCATCGCCTCCGGGGAAGTCGCAGCGGGCGGTGCCGCCGTCGGGCATGAACAGGCTGTCGCCCACGAACAGGGCGTCGCCGATCAGGTAGGTCAGGTGGTCGGGTGTATGCCCCGGGGTGGCAATGGCCCGGGCTTCGATGCCGCCAACCCGGAAGGTTTCTCCATCCTCGAACAGGTGGTCGAACTGGCTGCCGTCAGGCAGGAATCCACGTTCCAGGTTGTAGACCTCCCGAAAGTGGCTTTGCACCGCGCGTATGCCGACTCCGATACCGCTGGTGCCGCCCAAGGTGCGCTTGATGTAGGCGCCTGCCGTGACGTGATCGGCATGGGCGTGCGTTTCCAGCACCCACTGCAGCCGCAGGTCCTCGTCGCGCAGGCATTCGATGATCCGGTCGGCGTAATGGGTGGACGTGCGTCCGGAGGTGGCTTGGTAGTGCAGCACGCTGTCGATGACTGCCGCTTCGCGCGTATCGGGATCCCATACCAGATGGGAAAACGTGGAGGTGTCCGGGTGCAGGAATATCCTGATTCGAGGGGATTGGGACATGGCCTTTCGATAGTGTTCAAATGGATGGCGTCTAATGTATTAGACAAAAATATATTAGTCAAATATAATATATGGCACTGAACGTTTCAGCTCCCTGACGTTTATCAGGGCAATCATACATGTCGACACAGGCAACGAGTCTTTCCCACTTGCCGGCCCTTCCGGACGGGATGCAGTCCCATGCGGCCGAGGTGTCCCGCTTGTTCAAGCTGCTCTCGCACGAGGTACGCCTGCTGGTGCTGTGTCATTTGTCGGCTGATGAGCTCTCGGTGAGGGAGATCAATGCACGAGTGCCGCTTAGCCAGTCGGCGCTCTCGCAGCATCTGGCCGCGTTGCGTTCCGAGGGACTGGTGTCCACACGGCGGCAGGGTCAGAGTATTTTTTACCGTCTGGCCGATCCCAAGGTGTCCAGGATTTTGACGGTGCTGCACGATATGTACTGCCGGGATACGGAGAACGGATCATGATTTATGCGGTATTGGGAGCGCTGGCGGTCGGCCTCAGCTTGGGTCTGCTTGGTTCGGGAGGGTCGATCCTGACCCTCCCGGCGCTGGTCTACCTGCTGCATCAACCGACCAAGGAGGCCATTGCCGGCTCGCTGGTGATCGTCGGCGCGATTGCGCTGGTCGGTGCAACACACTATGCCTGGCAGCGGTTGGTGAGCTGGCGGCATGTGCTGCTGTTCGGGGCGCCGGGCGTCATTGCGACCTATGGCGGGGCGTGGGTCTCGCAGTTTGCCTCGGGCGTCGTGCAGCTGATAGTGTTCGCGGTCATCATGGGCCTTGCGGCGGTGCTCATGCTGAAACCGCCGCGCCTGACGGACGATGCTCATGGGGAGCGCGCTATACCCTGGTTGATCGTGGCCGGGGTGGGCGTCGGGTTACTGACCGGTTTCGTGGGGGTCGGCGGCGGCTTCCTGCTGGTCCCGGCGCTGGTTCTGCTGGGTGGGCTGAGGATGCACCGGGCGGTAGCGACCAGCCTCGCCGTGATCGTGATTAATTCGATCAGCGGATTCTACAAGCATCACGAACTGCTTGCGGGCGCCGGACAGACGCTCGATTGGCACGTCATCGGTTTGTTCGTCCTGATCGGTACGGCCGGTAGCGTGGCAGGCAACATCGTCGCCCGCCGCGTCCCGCACCATCGATTGCGCCAAGTGTTCGGTGTCTTCCTGATACTCATGTGCGGCTTTATTCTGTGGCGCAGCATTCCGGAACTGCTGCATACAGCCAGTGTCCATTCCGCTTGATCTTTCTGGAGGTGAAACCCATGACGGAAATCCCGTTCGACTTGCCCAACGCCTGTCAGCCCGAGGCGAATCTGCTCACGGGCGGGCAGCCTTCGCGGGCCTGCCTGAAAGCAGCGAGCACTGCTGGCTATCACACGGTGGTAAACCTGTGCCCCCCGGGCGAATTCGCCGGGTTCGACGAGGCGGAGGCCGTGCGTGCCCTGGGCATGAACTACGTATGCATCCCGGTGGCCAGCCCGCATGACCTGGATGCGGGCGCGGTGCAGGCGCTCGACGAGGCGCTGGCACAGGCCGGCGACCAACCGGTGTTGGTCCACTGTGCCAGCGGCAACCGGGTGGGCGCCCTGCTCGCGCTGCACGGCTG